>JAMOVR010000025.1 GCA_027061945.1 Candidatus Heimdallarchaeota archaeon | reverse complement strand
AACATGCAGACACCGATTAAATTAACATACCCCTTTTCTTCAAGAAAAGAACTTACCGTTGAAATATTAACCGAATTTTTCAAACATGTTGTAGAGACTAAACTCGAAAAAAGCATTTTAAACAAGCCGTTAGTTATAAATTTAGCGAATCCTCTTTTTCAGCAGGCGTTATTTGGAATAGAAGCGTTACTTGAGATAAATAGTAAAAAATCAAGTCAAATAACCTTACAATCACTTTTTGATGTCTTTGAAGACGGACATCAGATTGCTCAAGATCTTAGTAGACTAAAAAGTTTTTTCATGGTTTTAACTAATAACCCATTAACTAATGCCTCTTTTAACAAGGAAAAAGCAAGTCCGTGCTCAACGCTTCAAGAAAACATTTATCGCTTGTACATGTTTGAATTTCTCATTGGAATTTATAATGATATTATCATGCAACAACAAATGCCACCAGCAGGTTACTGTATTATTACTGGAATGCCTACCAATTTTGACTTTTATGCTATTGAATACAAAATAAATCAAGCAATTGGTAACGAGGATAAGAAAGTTGGTTCTGGACCAACTAGAAACTGGATTCCACTCTTAGGATCATTTGGGAGTGATGCCCAAGCATTACCTGCACTCTCAACAAGCAATATTGTGTCACCACTAGCATTATTTATTTTTCAATTTCTTCCCTACACAGTATCACTTTACAACAGTATGCTAATTTCATATCAATCCATAAACATAAACTTTACTAGACAAGTCATTAGATCAAACGTAAAAGAATATATCAATCAATTACGAAGCAAGCCATTACATGAAAAAATAGAGATAAGAGGAAGAAAACAAGAAGAAGCAGAAATCATGTTTAGCTTTTTTGAGGAACTAGAAAATTACAAATTAGAACATCCAGAAGAACCCTTAAACTTAAACTTATGGCTTTTTTCAAATGCAGGAAAAAATCCAAATGCTGAACTTATTCAATTACCAGACGACGCTCTTACATGGATTCTCGTTCACGTCTTCCAAGCAAACCACCGTGATCTCATGAAAAAGTATCTCAGGATAGAACAAGATATTTACCATAAGTTCCCAGATCAACGATTAATTTCATGTCTTATACAACGAAAAGACTATCGCGTGTTTTACGTTAAAAAACACAAAAAAATTGAGATTAACACACCACTTGACGTGTACATGCACTACCAAAATGAAATCGTTGGATGGGATATACATGTACTTTATCAAATCACGAAGTTAATGAGTTACGTATACAAGGCAATAGATACTAATAAAATCAACAGGATAATCAAAGAAAACAAAATTAGAGACTTACAAACATTAGTATTTCAAGGTATACTCAAGGGAGTAGAAAAACAAGAACTTGATGCAAAAGCAAGTATTTACTTTGCACTACTAAGCCCAGATTACCAGACTACGCACTTCAACAAAAATTATATGGACATTATTAAGTTTCTTTTAATGCAGAAGCCTGAAGAGCTTAATGAAATGATAGCAAACTTCCCACAAGGACAATCCCATGAGCTAAAAAATACTATTCTTGAAACAGCATCACAAAACTTCCTAAACTGGATAACACTATTAAATACCATAACATTTCTTGAGATCCAAGAAATAAACAATAAACATAAAAATGGGAATATTAGAAAGGCAGAACTAGATAAGCTATTCCGCTCATTAAAAAATCCACGTCGAGCTTTACAAAACATTTTTATGAAACTTACAGATACCTATCCATTAACTTATAATGATTACGATATACTTTTAAAACCAAAAGAGAAATATCTCAGTAATAATTCACTTGCCTTTATTTTACGATTAAGCTTAATTGCTCATTACTATAACATAAATTGGTGGAATCAGAAAATAACTGATAATGAACTGAAACAACGCGCACATCAGATTTTAGGGGACTCTACCCTTTACCAATCGCAACAAGAATTTCAGATCCCACAAAAAGCTTTGCAAGAACTACATGGATACTTGCAATATCGGATTAATAAAGTGGGTATTACTCGAGCACTCAATGAGCTTCAAAATGATCTGCGTAACATGAGCTACAATTCTTTCAAGGAACGTTTCTTAGACAAGGAAAACTTGACATTCACGGAATACTACTGGATCCAAGCTGGAAAACAAGAAATAACAAGCAACGAGTTTTCTTGGTTTCAATTACGATTCAAGTTACGCTTATACTTGAAATACTTATCTTTTTCCTCTCCAGAAGCTCTAAAAACCCGTTTTCGGGAAATAAAAGAACAACTTGTAACAATAAAATAAGGTGAAAAAAAATGGAAAATAGATTTATTGCAGATATTATTGGAAGAAATGTGACACATGTCACTGGATTTTTCTCCATTCATGGAGATGGAGCATTTTTAAATGGCTTTGGAATTTCTAATACTGCAGAAGACAAAAACTTCACGCGTCTAAAATATTACTGGAAAAACCAGAAAATACCTTACGTATCATCTCAGGCATGGAGAAGATGGTTAAGAAATAATGCTGTACAAGTAAATGGTTGGGAACCTTCTCCCCTTGTTGCAGTTTTGAGAAATGAAAAAGGCAATACCAGTAAAATTGCAACCAATCTTGATCCTATTCGTTGCCCGGAGGACGATATCTTTGGATATATGTTTACATCAGGAAAAAAAGAGAAAGAGATTCAACTCCGCGAGGATCTCCCTGAAGTTCAACTAGTTAGAACATCACCACTTCGTAGCTCCTTACTGCGAGCGGTGCCAGAACTTACAGTGACTGCGGTAGATGAAAGTTTCGTTCATCTTCCAGATGATGAGCCTTTAGCATACAAAACCGAATTTAGTTCAGGAGAATTTGTCGCAACATTTAGCTTAGATGTATATCGACTTGGAGTTTTTGAGAAAAAAGGAAACAAGCAACAAGAACTTAACCCCAAACTCATTGAAAAATATGGGGATCTTTTAATTAAAAAGGAACATCCCTTGTACAAAGAAGGGAATCTTGTTCTCATGAAAAATGTTACTGCGGTCCAAAATCAACGTACTATTGAACTACTTAAGGCACTCGTGACTTTAACGGGAGGAGCAAAAATGGCACAATTTGGTGTAGACGTTTCTCCAAAACTCCTCGTGCTCGCAGGTATGACACATGGTAACATGCTCTTTGATGATCTTCTTACAAGTCAAGATGGTAAACCCGCATTAAATATTGCCTTACTTAAAGAAGTCATAGAAGACTTTGCTGAATTCATAAAAACACCCGTATTTATAGGCATTCGAGAATCTTATCTAACGAATCAAGAAGAAGTGAGAGCCTTACATAACACAGAAATCAACGGAATAAAAATAATAGTGGGAACACCAAAAAATATCGTTGAAGACTTTGAGAAGGAATTAAATTAATATGGTGACGTCTTTGAACGAACAAGAACTATTGTACGTGAGGTTCATTGGTAGAACTGCCTCGTACAGGATACCAACAACAATCTCAGGTGTACAATTAACCCTCGAAATTCCATCATATAGTACAATCATAGGCATGCTATCAGTCATACTTGGAAGGAAATATATGCCAAAAAACCAGGCGATAGGTATCCGCTACACGTATGAAACCAAAAATTTTGACTTAGAAACTACACATCGCTGGAAACGAGACTCTAAAAATGGGAAGATCACTTACCATGGAACAAACCCCAGAAGAAGACAAGTACACTACAACCCACTACTCGAGATTTTCCTTACAGATACCGCCCTTGAAGAAGAATTACACTACCCAAAGCGTACTCCAACCCTTGGACGATCACAAGATATTGCAAAAATCGATCTTATCAAAAGAATAAAGGCTGTACCTGTAAATAAAGGAAAAGTCAATTCGACTCTTATTCCTGTTAACTTTACAAATACTAAAAATTTCACTGAACAGAATAACATGCTACCAAAACAAGATGTCATGCAAGGAGTACTATATGTGCTACCCACAGATTTCGATGTTTCAGAACTTGGAAAAATACGTATCCCACTAAATTTCAACATGTTCTTAGGCATACCAAAGGCAGGACAAGAAATTGAGTTCCAACAAAATGTCAGACCACAGCTCTATAGTTTCAGAAAACAAGACATTCAACCACCACCAAACTTTCCATGGAATGAAAATGAGCAAACTGTTTATCTTTACTATTATTAATAAGAAAAGCCAAGCATAAATTTCACTTTCTTCTAATTTATTTTCTTTTAAATCCAAGAAAACTTGAATCTTAAAAAGACAAAAATAATAGATGTGAAATGCCAGATGTTCTCGAAAAATAATAATTATCAAGCATTTGCAGCATTTAAAAAAGATCCATACAAAAATAAATCACAGCCCCCAGTACTTCTTGCTAAAAATAGAATAGGAAATATGAATAACATAAACGAGTTAAAAGAATCCTACACCTTACTTGGACATAGTATTAAAGTCGCAGAAGGATCACGACAACTCCTTGAGCAGTTTAATGTTACCCTAAGTCAAAAACAACTAAATTTACTTCTAAAACATATTGTTTTTCTTTCAACTCTATTTCATGATTTTGGTAAAGCATGTAAAGGATTTCAAATCATGATTTCAAATCAAGATGTATATCATTGGCCGCCCGAAATAGGTGGTTATCGCCACGAAGTCATTTCGCTTCTTGTGGCTAGTCAAAACATAAATGTTAAAGGAATACAAACAATCTTACAGAAGGTACAAGAAACAAACATTCACCCTCAAGACATGAAAATAATTATCCTTTTCAGTATTATTTCCCATCATAGATCCTTTAAAAGAGATACAAATAACAATATTCGAGTCATCGACTACAATCAATGGCCATTTACACAGACAACAAAAGAAATGTATAACGAACTCTTAGAAAACAAGGAAAAACTTCAACAAGTGTGGAAAAAACTCAAAGAATATCTAAAAACTAAACCTGAAACTAGAGAATATTTCAGTTTGCATGTGCTTCCTGAACATCTTGTATTAAATCCCTATGAAACCTTACAACAATATTTACAAGAGACAATAAACAAACAAGATAAATCAGCTTTATTTCAGGATAACCCACGTTATCTCCCTTTAGGCTATAAAAAAGGGAGATGCAACCCTGATCAAGTAACGAAAATACCAGTTAAACACCGATTACTCATGAGCCTTACACGAGGCCTAACCATTGGAGCAGACCATCTCATGAGTGGTGAGATCAGTATCAATACCATACCACTTCTAAAAAATTACACTATTCTTAACCCTAAACATTTACCCAGAGCATTCCAAGAAACCTTAAAGAAAACAAAAGGAAACGTAATGCTACGAGCGCCGACTGGAAGTGGAAAAACAGAAGCAGCATTATTTTGGGCACAAAACAACCAAAAAATTGACAAACAAGGTAAGCCAATAAGTAGGCTCTTTTATGTGCTTCCTCATACAGCAAGTATCAACGCCATGTTTCTTCGATTATCCACAATTTTTCGCGAAAAAACGTTATGGCATGCTATTAAACACAGAAAAGATCTACAAACTCAAAACAATAATAAACCACTAGTTGGCTTGCAACATTCAAAAGCAGCAATTGCTCTTTACTCCATAATTGAAACAGAACAATATGGAGGTGCATTTCCCTCAAGAAATAAGGATAAAAAAACACAGAAAATAGCATATAGTCTTACCAAACTAACCCAAGAGATCTATTATCCCGTTAAAGTCAGCACGCCACATCAATTATTACGCGTATTTCTCCAAGGAAAAGGATGGGAAACACAAACAATAGAATTTTTTAATGGTATTTTTATATTTGATGAAATACATGCTTATGATCCTAGCCTTACAGGCCTAATTATTGGTATGGCGCAAGTCCTTACAAAACCGCCATACAATGCAACTATTCTCTTCATGTCAGCAACATTTCCATCTTTTCTTCAAAAACTTCTAAAAGAAAATGTTGACCAGAGCATGGACATAATCGAATTAAATCCCAAAGACGAAACTGATCGCATTATACTCCAAACAACAAAACATCACATAACCATAACCGATCAATCAATCATACAAACAATCAATAACAAATCTGATCAAGAATTTCTTAGCCGAGAAAGCACCGTTATTATCGTAAACACCGTTAAAACAGCACAAACAATTTATACTTCTTTAAAAAGTCGCCTTAAAGACAAAGCACAAGTTCAACTTTTTCACTCGAGATACAAAGAAAAAGACAGAAGAAAAATCGAAGAACAAATCAGGAGAATTACCAATAACCCAACAAGCAAACCATATATACTTATTGCAACACAGGTAATCGAAGTCAGTCTTGACATTGACTTTGAATATGGGATTATTGAAATATCTCCCCTTGATTCTCTCGTTCAACGCCTCGGAAGAATAAACCGAAGAGGAAAACGATCAATTACACAACCAAATTGTCTTATTACTAAACCCGAAAAAAACTCACGTTATGTCTATAAAAAAAGACTCGAAGAGTCCTATAATCTTCTTGAGAAATGGATAAAAAACCATAATCCACCTTTATTAACTGAACAAGACAAAATAATTCTTGTTGAAACACTTTACCAAAACAACCCATGGGATAATGAGGAACAACAAGAATTCAAAAATACCATGAAAAATCCAATAATCCAACATTTCCTTGACAATATTATTCCTGGAACCTATAGGGAATGGGTTGAAGACATTATTGAGCAGCACCAAAATAATAGTGAGGTTATTCTTAAAGAAGATCAAGAAATCGTTAAAAAATTACTGAAAAAAAAAGAGCACTTAAAAATACTGGGATATACTATACCTATACGAATTAGCAAACAACAAAAACATCAATGTCTTGATTGGAGTGAATACCCAAAAATACCTTTTCCAATATTAAAAAAGACATGTTATGAATACGATAAGGAACGAGGGCTAAGAAAAAATAATAAAAGATGAACTAAAAACAGACAGATAATGTGATTATTTATTTGCTGGTTAATTGCTTTTTTTACATATCTTCTTGCGTTATAATCAATTTTATTCATTTTTAATTTTTGTATAGATTACAAATGATTTTTGAAGAAAAGAATGAATTATACTATATTTTAATAATTCCCAATGCGATTTGATATAGTTTATTAATAAAAAAATCATAATTTTAAGTAGACCTACCGAGGAGGTCTGAGAATGAAGAGACAAGTAGTTAAAACTACATTTACAGCATTAGCTGTATTATTAATATTGTTGCTGGGAACTGCTAATACATCAACTTTAGCACTTCCTGCTGCAGACAATTTAAAATTAGGGGAAAAAATGGGCTATTCTTTAGAGATTATCACTAATGGGTACACAAAAGGGTTTGGAAATAGTTACAACAACAATACAGGCGATCACTTGTTTAATGTTACTAGTATTGATAAAAAAGACATGAGAGCATTAGAATTAGCAACACTTTACATTAGTGGTATTGCAGAGCTTAGTAATGGAATTAAAATGGCAAAAGCTACAGGCACAGGAAATAGAACCGCCTCTATATCATACTATGATTCAAATCTAGTTTATGATGTCGTCAACCAAAAATATGTAGATAACAAGACATATGCAGGTGGAAACCAAGAACCATTGACTTCATTTAGCAATGAAGATCGCTCATTTTATTATAACGATACACAAGTACCCCTTTCAGATTTTATTTTTTACTTATTAGCGGAATCTATGGAAGACAAAGAACATTCCGAAGAAACAACTACTCCAAACTTAGCTCAAGACAATAATATAACAGTAATCAATAATTTCTTTGCCAATTTCACACCAACATTAATAAATAGCACATTTACGGGAACAGGGACTTATCATATTAATAATAATGACTATAATCTAGCAACTCTTACAAGAAGATATTACAACCACACCTATGTTGAATTTGTAGGTAATGAAGTTAATATGTTCTCATTTGTTAATGTATCTGACGCAGATTGGTATTATAATATAACTTTAGATTTTACACTCTTGTCAGATATTGTATATGACTCAGAAACAGGAATGCTATTAGTTGGTACTTTTGGTGCAAATATTACAATTGGTATTAATGCTTATACTTTAGTCAAAAACTATGATCCTGATGGAGATGGGCCACTCTCTTCATTTGATCTCTTAGTCCGTTTAGAAGGTGTAAGCACCTTTAGCATTACAAATAAGATCGAGATCAATTATGTCTCCTACTTATATCAACAAGAGACGACAAACACGACTACCAGCGAAAACACAAGTTCTGAGAGCACTTCAACAAATCAGACATCCCCGCTTCTTAACTTACCAGGATTCACTTTTGGAGCTATCACAATTGGATTGTCATTCACTATTGTGGCATTGGTAGTTATTAGAAAAAGAAAGTAAAAATAAAAATAGCCATAAATAATATCATACACTAAAAACATTTTTCTCTTTTTTTCATTTTCAAGGATATCTATTTTCCTTTGTCATTATATGATGTTGATACAAGAATTCCCGTTGTAGGTTTACTTATTTTATTCCAATCAAAATAATCCATACTTTGTTTCACGATATGTCAAGGCTTATTATTGAGCTATGAGACAGCTTTACTACGCATTCAAAAAACTTTGAAACAGTTACTTGCCTTTCATATTCACTTAGTAGTTCTGTTAGCTTTTTGTATTTATCACATGCTTTATCAAACATAAATTCTATTAACTCTGGTTCATCTGGACTTATCACTTCAAAGACTTTTTCTCTGTAATTATCCAGTGAATTGTTTTCACAATTAATTTTTATTTTAGCATGATTCATCATTGCAATTAAAACTAATATTTCATTGTCATGAGCAGTCGGTGGAAGATTTTTACTAACTTTTTCTTTTATATACAATAATTGATACAGTACTATTTTGACATTATTTGGATGAGAAATTTCATTTACTGCCATGAGTTCGTCTACCCAGTTTTCAAAGACATTATCTCCTTTAGGATAACTTATCAAGATACTACCGTCATGCGAAACAATGTTTCTTATGGTAGCAGGGATATTATCAGTATTTACTAAAAGATTTACACCCGTTTGTTTATCTTTATATACAAAATAATAATCTTTAGTATTGTTCTCTCCAAAATACCAATCAGGGATTTGAGCTCTTTTTCTTTCATTGTCTTCATTAAGCTGAGGCATAGGGATGTTAAGATCAGGAATAGATGAACTTACGTATTTTCGATATTTATTTCCAAAAAACTCGATTTTACTTTGTGTTCTTACAGTATAGGAAGAATCAATACTGAGAGTAAAAAAATTAATTTTGTTATCTTTACAAATATGATAATCAATCACTTCACACAAACCATTACCAAAAGGATTTGAAATTTCTGAGTCTAGTAGCTTCTTGTCAGCTTTTAATATTCTTCGGCGGCCACAAAATTCACAAACATAACCAATTTGAACTATTTCCTTACTCACGAATTATATAAATGTCGACAAACATGTTATAGATTTCTGTCACTGCTAGTGAAGAATTTGTAACTTGAGAACAAACTCCAAAATCTAACTTCGTCGGAAAAAAATCTCTAAAATATAGAGAATGAGAGACAATTCCAATAGTTTTTTTTATAGTGATATCGGTAAAGAAATGAGGCTGTCTGTTTGTAACGTCTATGTAGAGCCACCCATAAAATCTGCTCCAAAAATTCTTTACAGGGGAGCGGTATTGAGGGAAAGTTTTCTCTAAAAAGCAGAAAACCCTTAGCGTGGTCAAGATATAATTCAATTATTGAAAAATTCAATTGTTTTATTTTCTACTACCTCAAGATTATCAATACTAGGGGTTGATTGGCCATTTTCTATTTTCTTTACCAACGCTACTATGTATTTATTTAGTCTAATATCACTATTCAATTGTTCACCTCTTTTAACTAGATGCCCATTTAAATGCTCAATCTCAGTTTTTCTTCCTCTTTCAATCGATTGTAACATAGATGACTTCAAATTCTGGTATTTTTTTCCCACTAATTTTAAGATTAAATGCCTTTTAAACATTCCATAGCTAAATTTAGTGGGATCATAACCTCTTAGGGGAATAGCCAAGTTATAAAAATTTAATCTATTCAGCTTTTCTAAGTTAATATTATTTCTATCTGCTACTTCAACACCTTCACTAATTATTCTCAGAAAAGCCAGCCTAGTATTTTTACGTTTCATCATTTCTCCGAGAGTTAGACCGGAGACAGCACCCAATGATGAAATTGCAGAATTAATTAAAAGTTTTGAATACTTATAACCAATTATATTGTCTGTCCAAGTTGTTGGTTCAATTTTATTATATAACGAAAAAATCTTTTTGTCAACTTCTGTTGACGGAGTTTTTCCATCTATCCTCCCAACAATAATTTCACCGGAGCTTGTTTGTTGTGAATAGGCAGGACCTAAAAGTGTTGCCCCAAAACTAATTGTTGAAGCTAAAAAATTATATTTAGAATACTTTTCTGATAGTTCTTCTTCAAGGACTCCATTTTGAGTTGTGATTATAGTACCATTTTTTTTAAGTTTGTTAAGAGATCGTTCTATAGCCTCTTCCAAGTCTATGGTTTTAGTAACATATAATATTGCATCTAAATTATCAGGGAGATCCTCGATTAATAATACAGGTTCAATATTTGCTTTAACTGAATATCTCCCTTTTACACCTATCACTCTTAAACCATGTTCTTGCACTTTTTTTAGTGTTTCTTCATGTTTACATACAACATATGTTTTTTGACCTTGTTGTGCAAACCTAGCGGAAATAATGGTTCCTACTGCACCTATCCCGATTACAGCAATTTCCATAGATACCATGTTTAATTTTTAGACTTGGTTATTTTTACTTTATCTCATTCTATAGCTATAAAATAAAATTGATTTAATGTTATAAAAGTTTAAAATCAAACAAAATAAAAAAATTCTATTAATATTTTCCCTTTTCTTTAAGAATAAGATCCCTAATAGCGATCCTAATAGCTTCGCTCTTAGTTGGATATAAGCCTTTTCTTACGAGTTTCGTTAAGCCTTCATGTTGTTCTTGGTTTAATTTTACACTGATAAGTTTCATTTTATTTTATTCCTCCTACAAAAATTAATAATTGAAATAACAAGGTTTTTTGATGGGATCATTATTTGAAAATTGTCTCAGCAGTTTTAAGGAATGTGTTAAACGCATAGTCATCGTATAAAACAACTCTTATTTCCTTTAGAGTGTCTTTTTGTTGTCTTTTTATCGCATAGTTTTTAATTTCTGTAAGTATCTCCTTAGAAGCTTTATCCATGGGATAACCAAAAATACCAGTACTAATGGCAGGAATAGCTATCGTGTTCATTGAATGTTTAAGGGCTTCTCTAATCGAAGATCTTATTGCTTTTCTAAGTAACTTGGGTTCCCCATAGTTACCTCCTTTCCAAATGGGACCCACCGCATGAATAACATATCTACAAGGGAGAGCCCCTGCAGTTGTTGTTACGGCATCTCCTGTTTTAATCGGTGCTAATTTATTAGATTCTTCCTGAATAATATTACCGCCTTTTCTTACTATAATCCCTGCTAAACCCCCACCATGTTTTAAATACTCATTTGCGGCATTAACTATAGCATCCACTCTTTCTTGTGTTATATCTCCTTTTTTAATAACTATTTTTAAACCATTAATATCGTATTGTTTCATATCCTTTTAATAGAATCATTTTATCTCTATTTGTTATTTATGTCTTAAATAACTAATAAACCAAAAAAAACAATATTTTTACATTACTTTTTGGTTTATTAGTTAAAAAGAAAAATTGTTTTTGTACAGGGGATATGTGGATAATTTAGAATTCAACTTAGAAAACATTGAGAATCTATTAAATGATTTGGCAGGGGAATTATCCGAAAAAAGGGATATAGATCAAGCTAAAATCACTCCAGACAGTATTTTTAAAAGGATAAATTTCATGAAAGAACAGAATGATCTTTATGGAGCAAGATTACTTTGTATTGGAGATTTTGATCTAACAGGTACTCTCTCATCAATTTTTGGAAATACCAAAGAAGTAGTAGTCGCAGATATTGATGAAAGAATTGCAGAAATATTATTTGAAATAAATTTTGATTATGATAAAGAAATACGTTTTGTATATCACGATATGCGAAAGAAAATGATTGAAATTTTAAAAAATGAGTTTGAAATAGTTATTACTGAACCTCCTCCTACCATTGAAGGATTAGAACTTTTCTTGAAAAGAGCAATTATATCGGTTACTCCACTAAGAATGGATCATAATGCTATTATCTACATCAGCATTCCACATAAAAAAGAATTCAGAAAAACATTAGAACAATTAGTAAAGGACAGTAACGGAGAAATTACTCATCGTCTTGAGAAAATAAATAAATATATAGATGGACGGGAAGAAACTGATTTTTACCGTATAATTTATAATCAAAATAAAATTCCATTAGGTAATGAACATTATTTGGGCCCACTTTATTCTATGGAAGTCTCAATGAAGTCACAACCGTGGCAATGTAAATGTGGAGAGACTATAATGGTTGGTGAAAATGAAAAATATAAGACACTTAAAGAACTTGAAACAAAAGGTTGCCCTAAGTGTAGGTACAAAGGTCCATTTAGATTCCAAACAAAAATAGAAATTAAATAGTTTTTTATATACTATTAAATACAATTAATTAATTTATTTCTAATCTTTCACCTCAATTATTCCATTAAATCTTTGTTTTCCACCTAAGTCTAGTACAAAAATAGGCAGTTGAGGAATAATGGGAACAGGCTTATCTATTTTAAGGAATACCTTATTACCTTCACTTTTTACTTTTGCAGGAAAATCATTAGTTCCATGAACAAGATGTACTTGTTTTAGTTCATTAATTTCTTTTGTAAATGGGGCTTGTTTATAGTTTTCAACTTCTAATTCTTGCGTTAACTCATAGGCAATATTTTTCCCAATAAGAAATTCTCCGCGCCTAATATTTGTGAACTGTCCTTTTATCGCTAAACCTACTCTTGTACCTTTATTAGCCTCTTTAACATCTACATCTTGAACTTGAATTGAACGGATCACTAAGTTTGTTTTATGGGGAAGAGACAATAGATTCATCCCTTTTCTTACAGTGCCACTAATGACCTTTCCTAACACCACGGTACCAACACCTTTAACAGGAAAAGCATGATCTACTAAAATAATTGCATCTTCATCATCATCAGAATTATAGAGCGGGGTATTACTTCCAATTTCTAAAATTTTTTCTCTTAAAATAGTAATACTATTACCATCATTTTGATCTACTTGAATTGGAGGATATTCAAATAAATGCTTAAAAGAGTGAAGTTTTTTTCTATTCTCTGCCCAATAATGCTCTAGTTCTATATTCGTTACCTTATCCTTCATTGTTTGTACTATTAAAACAGGTTTTTGAGTATAAGTATTTCCAATTATTGATAACTCCGCAGTAAATTTATCTATCGGATTTGGTGGTAATAATAGTAAATTTACATCAGACATCTCCAAAAATTGAACTAAAGGAATAATATTTTGGGGGTATTTATGGGGGTCTATTATTGTCAAAGACTTTTTTTGATGATTATAAAGAGTTACATCACTAGAAGTTCCTTTTTTTCCTAATTTTGATGCTAATGTTGTTCTCCCAGATTGACTAGTTCCCAAGAGTTCAGAGATTATGGTTCTAGGCATGATCACTATTTCTTTTCAGTTATAAAATAGTCTTACTTTAACTAACAATGTTTTTTCTATAAATAAAGACAAAACGCAGTTAAAAAAAAATAAGGAGGGGAGGAAGGAGGGGAGGTATGGGGACTGGTTTTATCGAGGGGAGGGTTGGTTTTGGAGGGGATTGTCGCGCGGTCTCATTTTTTTTGTTTTATTATTTTTTAGAAAGGACAATTATATGTTCCATAAAGATTTCTGATAAGCTATCTTGAATTATTTCCTTTACTTCCTCATTAATTTCTTGCTTAATAACTAATCCAGGAATGTCTGATGAGAGCTCAAATTTAATATTATTTTGTTCTATAATGCTCAACAAGTCTAGAAGCGCCCTTAATTTACTATTGAAGATTTTAATGTTGACTTCATTTTCTATTGAACTATTAGTACTTTCATCTACCTGTCTAGTAAATGAGATTACTGGAATAAATGAATAGGACGTTTCTCCGCGTGGTGATTCCATTTATCACACCTTTACTCCCATCCACCTACACCCGGGCCAGGTTCGTCGTCAAAAATTCCAACATGGACTGAATCCCATCCACCTACACCCGGGCCAGGTTCGTCGTCAAAAATTCCAACATGGACTGAATCCCATCCACCTACACCCGGGCCAGGTTCGTCGTCAGTAAGGGAATGATGGGAATTATGGGTTAAATATAATAAGTCATTTTCTAAAGCGTAATTATTTGCAGACGCAGTAGCACTGAATAAAATAATCAGTGCCACAGCACTTAGCAAAGCAACTTTTACTGTTTTGGCATTAGTTGTCATCATTAATTTATCACCAATTATTTGTTCTCATTATTATAGCGCTTGATTATTTATTGTACATTACAAAAACAAAGACTAGTCATGTGAATCTTTATATTTCTTAATTCTTATCCTGTTTACTTAAGCCATGAGTTAAGTTTATAAAATAGTTCAAGAATTCTTCAAAAAATATGTCTATTTTTAATTTTAAAAATAAAGGATATTTTTTTAATTAAGGAAATGTATATTTAAATTAAAGTGACTTAAATGTCAAAGACCTTATCACCAACTCTTGTAAAAAAATTTGAAGAGATGGTCGAAAAAGTCGATTTTTCCCAACAATCAAAAAAGTTTTTACTAAAATTGTATGAGCTATTAGTAACTAATTCATTTTCAATTAAAATTCCAAAAAAAGAATTTATTGCAAAGTTCAAAGATTTTTATTTTACTTTAGCAAATTACTTTGATAGAATTGAGCTAAAACATCTATATTTATGGGGAATACTTTTTGGCCTTTATGAAGCTCCAATGACAAAAGTTATTTTCTCAGGATATGTATTTGA
>JAMOVR010000024.1 GCA_027061945.1 Candidatus Heimdallarchaeota archaeon | reverse complement strand
TTGCTTCTTTTACTCCTTCTTTTACGTGGGTAACGGATTTCTGGTATTCAGCTAGTTCTTCAGGTGTTAGTTCGATCTCAAGGACTTCTTCAACACCGTTTTTACCTAAAATTACTGGTGCTCCGGCATATACATCGTTAAGACCGTATTTATTGTCAAGGTAGGCAACTACAGGCAAGACTCTTCTCTGGTCTTTTATTATAGCTTCGACCATTTCTGCTACTGCCATTCCAGGAGCGTAGTAAGCAGATCCGGTTTTTAGTAATGAAACAATTTCACCACCACCCTTGCGTGTTCTCTCGACTATTTTGTCTAGTTGTTCTTGTGACAAGAAGTGTGTGACCGGGATTCCACCCACGTTAGTGTATCTTACTAATGGGAGCATGGCGTCACCATGACCACCCAAGACCATTGCTTGAATGTCTTTAACAGATACTTTTGCTTCCATTGAGATAAAAGCGCGGTATCTAGCAGTGTCTAAAACGCCGGCCATTCCAAAAACTCGGTTGTGTTCGAAACCGCTTAATTTCCACGCGACATATGTTAATACATCTACGGGGTTTGCTACATATATGATTTTGGAGTCTGGGGCATATTTCGTTATGTTTCCAACAATAGACTTGCAGATCTTAAGATTTACTTTTAGTAGATCCATTCGGTCCATTCCTGGTTTTCTAGGTACTCCGGCGGGGACAACAACGATGTCAGAACCCTCTATGTCCGCGTAGTCATTTGTTCCAAATACATGGGTGTCAGACCCATATATCGGTGTAGACTCTTTCATGTCTAAGGCTTTTCCTTGAGGCATGTCCTCGATGATGTCTACAAGGACCACCTCATTTACTAGTTCTTTTTGTACTATTCCAAAGGCCACGATTTCACCTACGTGACCGGCTCCAATAATTGAGACCTTCGTCATTTAGATCAACCTACTTTTTTTATTGAAAGTTTATTTCATGAGTATAAATACCCATATGCTGACTCTCGCGGAATAATTAAGATTCAAAACTGCTTCAATCAGCAAACAATCAAGAAAAACGCTAACACAAAATCCGAAATAAATTGGTCGTTAAGATACTAATACACGTTGTGCTCATAAAAATGGGGAATCTGAAACGCAATCATGATCTTCTAAACACTGCTCTATTTCTACCTGAACAGTAACATGATTAAAACCGTGGTTATGAAGAATTTTATGGATTTGTTTAGTAACTAGGGGAATGTTCTCTAATTTTTCAGTAATAACATGAGCAGTAACAACATAATAATTAGTGGAAAGTATCCACGCATGAAAATCATGAATATTAATTACACCAGGCAACGCCTTTATTTCTTCCAATACGCGTTTGGTACTAACATTATCCGGAGAGACTTCCATGAAGACCTTAGAAGAACGTAATAATAAAGAAAACGCATTCTTACTAATAAGCAAGACAATAAAAAGAGAAACAAAAGTGTCAAGCCAATAAGCTTGAAACAGCATGATGCCTAGTCCCGCGATAATTGCACCAAGAGAACCTAAAATATCAGCCATTACATGGTGAAATGCCCCTTCAATATTCAAAGATCCTTCTTTAACAGGTAATAATAAAAGAACAACAAAAATATTTACTAAAAGCCCGATAACACCAACTATCAAAACAAGTCCTCCTTGCACCTCGAACTTAAAACCATAAACGGCTCTCTCAAAAGCTTCATACAAAATATACGCCGCGATAAATAGAAGAGAAATAGCATTAATAAAACCAGAGAAAACCTCCGCACGACGATAACCATAAGTAAAACTGTAAGTTGGTTGTCGTTCTAATAAGCGGATAGTGATTAATGCTAACAATAATGATGCTACATCGTTAAGCATATGAGCTGCATCTGAAAGTAAAGCCAATGAATCGGCGATTACTCCTACAAAAATCTCTAAAAACATAAAAACTATGGTCAAGAAAACTGAAAAAAGCAACCGTGTTTTAGATGCTTTTGTAAGTTCAATACTATGGTTGTGGTGGGAGTGAGAATCCCCGGTCATTTTTTCACCTTATGTCTTCATTATCTCTTTTTGATAAAACAATTCGCTTTTTGTAAAAACAATGACTACAAGAGAACTATTACTTAGCTACAATAGGACTACAGTTGTTCTACAATAACACTACAAGAATTGTAGAATATCACTACAATGACACTACAATAATATGCCCATTAAAAGAGAAGAATAAAAGACAGAAACTAGAAAAACTTAAAGCAGAAGTGAGACGAAAAATGATTACAGGAACTACAAACACAACAGTAGAACTACAAGATAATGAAAAAGAAGAGAATGTGTTCTACAATGAGGGAGGCAATAGCAATATGAAACCGATCAATATACAGGTACCCGACGACCTGTACGAAGCGGTCAAAAACTTTGCAAAAGAACAAGACATGTCAATGGCCGAGGTCGTCAGGTCCGCTCTAAAAAGATATGTTTATCCAGAGGGGGAAAAACAAAAAACAATGACAATAAAAGACCTTGCTGAGCAAATACAAATTCTTCATCAAAAAATAAGGCAAATAGAACACCAAGTATTATCACAAAAAAAGTTTTCTGAGAAAATGTCTATACAAAAAAGTTATAATTTAGGCACTAACATTGAAAAAAACATCAGAAAAAACCAAGAAACTCCATTAGAAAGACAAGAGCTAAGTAGCGGAAAACAAAAACCAGTACAAACTAAGACAAATAGAGAAAATAAAACAGGGATATATGAGAAGCTTACCATACAAGTAATGAAAAAAAAGCCTGGTAATATATGGACATTAAGGGAGATCTATGATGCAATAATGGATCAGTATGGAGAACAATTATCTTCTCAGGGAATATTCATAAAGCCTGAAAGCCTGAAAGACAGGATTGCACGCATGGTTAGGAATGGAACATTACAAAAAGTAGGAAGAGGAAAATACGTATTACACTAACAAAGCATTAACACAACTATTTGTTTATTAAAGGATTATGATATAATGGTTTTTCACCACCACAAACAAAAACCAAAGTAATAATTATTTTATGGGGTGTAGCTAAGAATAATCGATAAAGAGCTTTTTGTTTTTCTCCTTCTTCTTTAGAGATCACAGAATTTTTTATCGCCCAATCAATGTCTTCTTCATTCCAAGCCTGCGCTAGGAAGTTCTCGATTCCTAACTCATCACTATGAGCGAGTATCGCTTCTAACTCTACATTTCTAAACCCCGCCTCTTTAAAAAGAGCAATAAGCTTTCTCCCAACACGACGATCACCACCCCTCTTAGACTGGGTCTTAGAAACTTGATTATTATATTTCCTCCAATTCATATAATCAGGATCAATTATTCCTAACAATTCTTCATCAATATCTAAAACTACTAGTTTTCCTTTCTTACGTAAAACACGATAAATCTCATTCAATGCGTCTAAAGGTTCTTTTAGATGTTGAAATACCAAGCGGACATACACGAAGTCAAACTCTTCTTTTTCAAAAGGCATCGAATAAACAGAACCTTCTACGAATGTCACTCGGGGGTCGTGTTTGAAACGTTTTTTCGCGAGATCTACAAAACGAGAGTTAATATCAATCCCTACAATCTCGAGATTAGGATAGTCTTTCAATAATTGTTCAGTTACGTATCCTGGTCCCATTCCTATTTCCAAAACTCGCATCCCGTCTTTTAAACCAAAATACTCCAGTTTTTTTCGCTCTTTAGACCAAAAATATGTAGCTTGGAGCCGTAGCCTTTCAAGCTCTTTTTCAAACCCTTGAGGCATTAGATCAGGATTATATGATCCCCGAGATATATCATATCCACCTGATTTCTTTCCCATATACAAAACACTAATATCATGATACAAAAATGTTCTAAAAAGAGTAACATTGTAACAAGGATCTTTTTTCAAGTTCATTGGAGTAAAGTGGAATAAAAAAATAGCCTTTTCTTCTCAAATAATAATTAAGCTCAGAACCATAAGCTAACAAGCAAGAAATCAAGACAAGACACTCTTAAAAAAGCGAAAAAAAATTTAAAATTGGTATCATTTGAAAATATTGAGCTGGCAGAGAAAAATACCATACAATTTTTTATAGAACATAAGAATAAATTAGAAATTCAACGTGCACGATATCAAAATAATAAATGAAAGATTTGATTGTTGGAATGTTATTCTAGGATTGATCCTTTCAGAAGAAGAACAGGGATATCAGTTATTTTTGTAAATCTTGCTAGATGTTTCCTTGCTTACGTTATCTGATAAATGTAAGATTAAACTAAGACCGAATGTGTTATAGGTTTGTTGAAGTGTTTGGACTATAACTTTATGAACCGCAGATACTAATAGGTTAGCATAGCATTTTCACAAATGAAGACATCATTGAACAAATTTCGTTGGGAAACGAAATAACCTAAAGCAACACTCTTAAAATAGAGAATAGAGAACGAAAATCAATCTGTCAGAATTAATGTTTCGCACTCTTATCAGTATCGAACCAGGCGGGACGTACATAGACAAAAAACAATAAACTTTTGCACCTTACTTAAATAAATAAAATAATAAATAAACAGTAGAAATCTTCATTATCACATTTATAACATCCTAAACTAAAACGTGAATACAAAAATAAAATTTAGGTTATATATTATAGGAACTTTTGAAATCGCGTATAATTATATGCTATCATGTACCGCGTAATCAAGATCTTCCCTATAATATTATAATTATTAAGATACGGCACGGCTGAAAAAATGAAATTTAATTTCTCGGCGGGAAATCCCCTTCCGCAAGGGAGGGTATTAAATGAAAGCCGAAAACATCATAATATGTTTTTTTGTATATGTTTTTCTTGCAGGGCTGGGACGGCCCGTAGCGCCTGTGGAGAGAGTCTCCTCTGTGAAGCAGGAAGCCCCTAACAAAAGCAAGAGGTAGTTCACAATATGAAACTTGAAGAAACTCTTTAAGGAATGATTTTTCTTTTTCTTTTAGGGGGGCGGGGTCGTTATTCGAGAGGGCCCCGATGAGGAAATCTTCCCTCTTAACCCCCCTAAACTTTAATCTTATGTGTGAACTACATCTTATTTTAGTAAGGGGATCTTTTCTTAATAGAAAAGGTTTGCACCAGACCACTTCCTCACAGGAAAAGTCTGGCTTGAGATAGATTTTATGGGCCTGCCTCCACAGAAAACACAAGCGGCTCAAGTCTGTTTTTAATGCGTTCTAATGCCATCCAACAATATGGTTATCATTTCTTATCATCCATCTAATCCTATCTTTCGAAGGAGAACTTCACACCAATAGGGGTCAGATCAAAATCATCCCAAAAAACGATTGAAACATTTTTCTTTTTTATATGTGGAGATCCTTTTATGACTGGAACGGAACATATATTTCAGTATAGGTATGTGAAAGTACATGCTATTTCGCGCTATATTCGTCGTCCTGGCGATGGAACGTTAGAGATACACTCAAATATTAACTATATCTATAGGCATCCATTAATTTTTATGATGGGCATTTCTCCCACCACTAAAAATGGTGGGCTTCTTGCTCAATTTTTATTGTATGATTTTGTATTTTATAATACAAATTTATAAAATGTATTTCATAAAGATCTATAAATAATTAACCGTTTTTATAATAAAAAGAGAAGAGATGAAAAAGAAGCAACTATTTATATAAACGTTATAATGAGCGGGATAATCATGTGTTTTAGTAGTAATACCGATGATAGCATTAAGATCGAAAAAAATTTTGAAAGAGAAATGCTTGATGAAAAAGATGATGCTTATTCAGTAGATAGCATAGATGAAAAAGACTATGAAGCATTAATACTTGATTGTGATGGTGTAATGGTCGATTCTGAGTATTTTAGTTGCACAGCATGGAATGTTGTTTTTTTCCGGGAGTTTCAAATAGATATTGGTGATAACTATGAAGAAATATTAGGTAAAAATTCTGAAGATACTATTAAACATTATTTACTTCTTTACGGAATACCAATAAATAAAGAATTGATTAATCGATTAAAAGAAACGAAAGAAAAAGTGTATTTTGAGATTGCTAATAATAAGTTGCAAACAAAACCAGGTATAATTGAGTTAATTCAACAAGCAAGGGATCTTGGTCTTAAGGTGGGAGTTGCCTCTTCTGGAACTAAGAAAAAAATTCTGTTCAACCTTGAACAAACAGGACTAAGATACGCAGTGGACGTAATTGTAGGGGCAGAAGGAGAGATCCGAGGCAAACCATTTCCTGATGTCTTTCTTACAACCGCTAAAAAACTTGGAGTCCGTCCTGACAAATGTATTGTTGTTGAAGATACACCTGCAGGTATAAAAGCCGCAAAAAGGGCAGGAATGTTTGTAATAGGTCTTGCTGGAACATTTCCAGCTGAAGAACTAAAATTAACGGCAGATCTCGTTGTAAATTCTTTAGAGGAAATAGATCTATCATTTATTTCTAACAAAAAAAGAAAAATTCTTGATAGAATACAAGAAAAATCTCAAAATAAAGCTGATTAAAACATAGACTTAACATTTAACATGTCAAATTAAACAAATCCTTAAAAAATCCACTATTTTTGAAAACATGGTGAAAAAACTATTTTTTACAAATAATTTAAATTATTATAATTAATTCATTAACATAAGTTAAACAAGTATTTTTATAGATGTGTATATAATTGAACATATTATTTGTTAATAACTCAATTAAATTATTTAAATATTAGACTTTAATTATACTTCATTTAGGTATCACAAAACATCCTCATTTGTATCACATAATCATATGCTTAGTCAAGGACAAAAAATTATTATTATCAGACCATCAGAAAGATTGTCTTGAAATAAAAAATCTACAAATCAATGTGATGTGAGATAAAAACGGTTTTCTCATTTAATGTGAAATGTTTCTAAGTAGTAAAAAGAATTTTAGTTAAATAATAGATACAAGTATTCAAAATATACTTTTTTGGACTTTCATCATTCGAGTTATGAAAAACAAAAATTTAGGGGTTTTATCGCTTTTTGTCAAATTATTATTCAGAACTTTTGAGGACCTTATTCTCTTGAGTATGAAAGAGAGAAAATTTTGCGTGTGATACGCGTGATACCGAAGTGAATAAATGCAAATTCCGTTAAACAACAGGGGCCAGATCAAGATCGGGGGAAATAGCGTCTGTACGTGCAAAATATGATGATTAGGTGATTTTTTTAAGAAATAAATTGATTAAACATAAAATTTCACCTGATTAAATATGTGTTAGACTTGTTTTAAAAAATAATTATTTGATAATATAGGGGGCATGATATTTTTATAAGTGTGTTTGGTTGGCATGACTAAATTTATTTCATTAATAAAATGAATGAGATAATAACTACTTATTTTAATAAATCAATATTTTTAAGTTTTTACAATTGTAATGTGTTTGTTCATTACTTATTTTTGTTTTTTAGCGTCGTGTTGTTTAATTGCTTAATAATAATATGTGTTTCTTGTAAATAGATTTATTTTTAAGTTATTTAATGTACTTTTGTATTTTCGTCACTGCAAAGCTAAAAAAAGATTGCTAAAAAAATGGTTGTAGCGATAAAATATTGGTGTTTGGTGAGAGTATGAGTAACGAGGAAACTACTAGTACGGAACCTGAAAAGGTAACATTCTTAGATCGTCTAGGTATGTATTTAAATTTAATTAAACCTAGGCAAACCAGTTTGTTATTAATTACTACTGCTGGTTCTTTCATAGCTAGCATTGGTGGTTACAAGGCAATTAATTGGAGATATCTTGGAATTACGTTACTAATGACGTTTTTGACCATTAGTGGTACTACTATTTTGAATATGATTTATGATCGAGATATTGATGCCGGCATGAAACGTACTCAGCACCGTCCCTTGCCTAGTAATCGTTTAAGTGTTTTAGAAGCCCGTATTTTAGGGACATTGATGATTATTTTTGGTCTTATTGGGGCTTATTTTTTAATTAATTGGATCACCATGTTGGTTTTGCTTGCTGGTGTTATTCTTGATTTACCTGTTTATACTATTTGGTTAAAACGTAGGCACCGTTATTCAATTGTTTTTGGTGGAGTTGCAGGCGGGATGCCTGCATTGGCAGGTAGGACCGCGGTTATTGGTCATATTGATTTAATTGGGGTCTTATTAGTGGCATTTATTTCTACATGGGTTCCAGTGCATATCTTGACTTTAGCAATAGTATACAAAGAAGATTATCGCCGTGTTGGTGTACCAATGTGGCCTGTCCAAGTAGGAGATGAACCTACCCTTAGGTTCATTGCTTTTAGTAGTATCTTCGCATCAATAGTTATTCTTTATGCGGCATATTTATTGAAGGTCTATACTTACGTATATTGGTTTTTCATTTTAATGTCATCAATAATTATTATCTTGTGTATCATTAATGCGATTAAACCCGACTTGAAACGTAACTGGACTATTTTCAAACTTGCTAGTATGTACATGGCATTAACATTTTTCTTATTACCGTTACATGCTTAACTTCGGAGTTTTAGAGGGGGTAGGGTTTTTACTTTTTTGTGAAAATTTTAAATTTAGTTTGTTTATTGTTTTTTGATCAAAATGATTGAGTACGAGAATAATGATTATGGGATTGATAACTTGTTTCCAAAGCCCTGGCTAGAATGGTTTTATCGATTTGTTTTTGGGTTTTTACTTTTTCAAAACATTTTACTTTTTGTAAGTTGGGGTAGTAATTTGTTTTACGGAACAATAGCGCAGAAAACAAGCTGGGCTTTGGTTTTGTTTAAGTTCTCTCTTTATCTTGACATTATTGGTTTTTTCTTAGCTATGCTTTTAGCAGTTGGATTTCTTGTTGTCGGTGTTAAACGTGGTGCATGGGCCTTGGTTTTAGTAGGTTCTTTATTTTTTATTCTTGGGAGTTTAGCATGGAGACCCGTTATGGATTTCTTCCCAAAAAATACTTTTTCTGACTTTTTAAAAGATGTATTTATGGGGGACATCCAGCCTACAGGAACTCTTGATCTTAGCGATATTAACCGTGTCCAGCGTGGTTTATTGATTAGTAATTTTGGTCTATTATTATTTTCTATTGGCTTGTATTTTTGGATTCCTAGTGATCGTAAGGGGATGCGTATTTTAGTGCTGTTATATGGGGTATTAAATTTAATGACCTGCTTTTACATCATTTTTATCCCATTGAAACCGTTCTATACGGTGCCTTTGATTATTTATGTCTTTTTGGTATTTGTTACCAATCCTTGGTTTGAATGATTGAAGAAACCCTGTTTTTATGTAGAAACGTTTTATTTTGGATTTTAGTGCGTTGTTTTTTCTTTTTTTTGTCTTTTTATTTTGTTTTTGGGGTTAAGTTTATTGTTTGTTTTTTTGGATTCTGTTTTTTAGGTATGATTTCTTCTTCGGAGAATATTGACATTTGGACGGATGTTCTAGTTATCGGTAGCGGTCTTGCTGGCTTGTATTATTCTTTGGAGTTGGTTGAGAATAGTAATTTTGATGTCGTTTTAATTACTAAACGTGAATTAACAGAAGCAAATACTCGTTATGCACAAGGAGGAATCGCAGCAGTTGTTTCTGAAGATGATAGTGTTGAGGCGCATGTCAAGGACACTCTCATCGCGGGGGATGGACTTTGTCATTTAGACGTAGTTGAACATATTATTAGGACAGGCCCAGATCGTGTTCGTCATTTAATGGAGTTGGGTGTTCCTTTTGATCGCCGTGAAGATGGCAGTTTGGATTTGGGGAGAGAAGGTGCTCATTCAAGACGACGAATTTTACATTATAAGGATATGACAGGACAAGTTGTAGAAGACACTTTAGCCCGCTTAGTACGAGGGCATGAGCGTATTCATATTTTAGAGAATCATGTGGCTGTGAACCTGGTTTTGATTGATGGTCGAGTGACTGGTGCTTATGTTTTAGATGTGGTAAGTGGTGATGTCTTGAGTGTTTCTTCTAAGTTGACTATTTTGGCGACAGGTGGGGCAGGAAAAGTTTTTCTTTATACTAGTAACCCCGATGTTGCTACTGGTGATGGCATTGCAATGGCGTATCGTGTTGGAGCTACTGTTATGAATATGGAGATGGTACAGTTCCACCCTACTTGTTTATACCACCCTTTTGCGAAAACATTCTTATTGACAGAGGCGTTGCGGGGAGAAGGTGCTATTTTACTTACCCGTGATGGCGAGCGTTTTATGCCAAAGTATCATGAGATGGCGGAACTTGCGCCTCGAGATGTTGTTGCTAGGGCTATAGACCATGAGATGAAACGTACAGGTGACGACTTTGTTTTATTAGACATTTCTTTTAAGCCCGCAGATTTTATTAAATCTCATTTTCCTCAGGTTTACCAAAAATTGTTAGAATATGGTTATGATCTGACTAAAGAGCCTGTCCCTGTCGTCCCTGCAGCACATTATACAATTGGCGGTGTTAAAGCTGCAGTAAATGGTGTTACTGATGTACCTGGTTTATTAGCAATTGGAGAGGTGTCATGTACTGGGCTTCACGGCGCGAATCGTTTAGCAAGTAATTCTTTGTTAGAAGCGACAGTTATGGCTTATGAAGCAGCACATTATTCTAAAGAAGTTTTAACGCGGGGAATAAAGCAGTTTGCTTTTCCACACTGGGAAAGCGGAGATGCCGTTGATGCGGATGAGGCAGTAGTTATTTCTCACAATTGGGATGAGTTACGTCGTTTGATGTGGAACTATGTAGGCATTGTAAGGACCACTAAGCGTTTGTTGCGCGCTAAGGAACGTATTGAGTTGTTGAAAAAAGAGATTAATGAATATTATTGGGGTTTTAAGTTAACCCGAGACTTGATTGAATTGAGGAACTTAGTTGAGGTTGCAGAGTTGATAGTTGACAGCGCGTTGTTTAGAAAAGAAAGTCGCGGTGCTCATTACATTAAAGACTTTCCCAATAAACTGCCTACTCCACATGATATTTTGAACCAGAAACGGTTAGGACTCTCTCTTTCTGCTCCTCTTACAGATTAGAGAAAGATAAAAAACAAAACAATTATTGTGAAACAATTAAAAAATAAGCTACAAAACATCGAACTTGATTGGACTTAAACTTGCTATTTTTAGAATTATTAAGAGCTTTTAGCCATAATTGTTTTGTAGTAATAGAACAAGTACTGCGTATATCTAGAAATATTTGTTTTATGCAAGGAGCTTTGATTGTTTTTAAAGTCTCTCGGGCTTTCAGATTTATTTTGCTTTATTATGACCATGTCTATCCTTTTTTCCATCATCTTTTGTTATATTATTTATTAGAGTTTGTTTTTGTGCTGAGATATAAACCATATAAGACTAGTATTATCCCGGTTATGCTTAAAATTGACAGCATTTCTTTTAAAAAGATCACAGAGAGTATTGTCCCCAGCACGGGGACAGCTAGTTGTATCGTTCCTGTGATCGTTGCAGTTTCTTCTTGTAATATTATTAAGTATAAATAAAAGGCAATTGATGTCGCACCAATCCCAAGTAGTGCGAGTAGTGTGATTGTTCCCTTAGTTAAGGGAATTCTGATTGTTGAGGTTGTGACTGTTATTAGCAATATTATTATTGTTGCGGAAGTAATGGAATATGTCATTATTTCTAAGGGATCCGTTTTTTGGAACCATGCTTTTAGTGTTATAGTGAATATTGCCCATACCATTCCAGATGCTAATGCTAAAAGATCTCCAATTATTGCCTGTCTTGATGTTATTAGGAGACTTGTGATATCTCCTTCATTTATGAGTATCATGATTACTCCAGTGAAAGCGATTATTATTCCAGTTACTTGTATTGTAGATATTTTTTCTTTTAGAATGATTATGGACAAAATTGCAATAAATATTGTGTTTGCATTTAGAAGAATTCCTGAGGCTATTGCGGTTGTTTTCTGGACACCGTAAAATAATAATACGGGAAATGATGCGATTATTAGTGTTGTTATTATTAGTTGATGTTTTTTTGGTCTTGTTTTTCTTAGTGATGGGAACGTTATTCTTTTTTTTACTGCGAGTATGATCATCAAGCCTATTGACCCTAATAGGTACCGGTAAAAGGCGAGTTGTATTGGCTGCAAGCTATTTGTTCCTACTAAAAGATGTTTTCCTGCGACTGTTATCGAAGCCCATAAAAAGACTATTATGGTTGAGAAGATGATGTTTTTCGCTTTCACTGAGTATTTTGTTTTTATTGCTTATTTAAGTAGATTGGCATGAAGGCCTCCTTTATTCTGGGAAGGTGGGGCGTGATAGAAAATAAAAGTTAGGAAGACAAGACATATACATATTATATTTTTGTTTAGATGTCGTTCTCCTGCAGTGATAAGATGTCCTGTAGATGTGTGGAAAGGCTCTCATAAAATCTACATCGAATCATCTATTTCTTACAAGAAAAATGGTTCTAAGACGAGACTTCTTAATGAATAAGGAACATTCGCATAAGCAGGAGTAACTCGCGGGGATTGTAAATTATATGTTTAGAGGCCATTGCTTCATTTTTTGTTTTACAAAATCTATTCTTTCTCCCCTTGTTTTTAGTTTTTGGAATTGCTCCGCATATTTTTCTTTGATTATTTGATATTGGAAGTATGTATATAGCGAATCGTAATAGTGAAATTCTTTTTCTAAGGCCTCGTGATCTGTTTCTACTAGTATTCTTGCTCCTACGGCGAGTGCTTCTAGCCCCCATGCGAATGGGTTCGTGTCTAATCCACCTACATCTGCCGCACGTACTACTTCTCTGACTTTTTGTAGTGCAGGATCTTTTCCTAAGTTATATTTTTCGAATATTGCGTCGAAACTGCAGTGTTTTTCTCCGTTGCACTCGTGGTGATCAAGTTCTATTCCGGTTCCGGTATCGAAAGGTATTGCCCCAGTCTTTTCTACGAATTCATTTATTTTTTCTCTTGGTAAAAATACGAATTGAGCTTTTTTATCTACGAATCTTTTTATTAGCCATGGACACGCGACTCTGTCTACGTGTACATTTTCTCTTGTTACCCATAGCATGGTTTATTATTATTAACTATTATTTTTTAGTTCTCTGGGAAAGTAGTATTCTTTAGTACTATTGTGAGCTACACCTTATTTTTGTGAGAGTATTCCTGCGTCATTAATAGCACTTTCCTCCAGACCACTTCCTTTATTGTAATGGGCAGGGGATACATTTTTATGAGAGCCTCTCCACATGTGCCAAGAGTAGCCTTAGTCTTGCCTTAAAGTATTCAAAGAAGCGTTGTATTTCTTATTTGGTAGCTACTGAAAAAAGTTTCAGAGGCCTGGAAACAATAGATAATGTTTTTTATATTAATAAAGAAAAACAATGAGAACTGCATTATATTTAATGATTTGAAAGATAAAATAAGGAAAGAAAGAAGTAACAAGGAATTACTACTGGGGTGGATAGTTTCTAGAGGAAGAGAGAATGGGCATGGAAAAAAACGATGAAGAAAAAAAACAAAAAAAGTCACTTCGAACACAAAGAAAGATTCTGAGGTTGACCAGAAAAACAAAGGATATTCGTAATTTTATTAAACATTTTTTAGAAGAAGAACCCCCATTTCAGGCGGACAAGATTACTTACTATTTTAGTAAAAGATATTCTGAATTAATTAGTTTGGTGGGAGTAGGATTTTCGTCTCGTAATTGTGTAGAACCCTATGATAAAATTAATTTTCACGATTTCGAAAAAAGAAACAAAAACAATTTCGGCCCCATAACTCCAATTATTAAACATTACAAAAGTAGCATTAAAAAAGATGTTCCGAATAAAGTGACCATCCGTTTTGATTATTATAATGATGAGAAATGGAGAAAATTATTATTGCTCGTAGAATTATTTTATCTTCTGTTTTTTGGTGTTTCTAGTAAAGAAGTTGTTGCGAGAAAACTTAGTTTAGCAGTATGCTGGGATCTTTTAGACATGCCTTTTAAGAGCATGTTATATGACTTATGGGAGAAAATAAGCCCCCCGTTAGTTATTAGGACTACGCATGTAATTAATTTAAGGCGTTTTGTAACTGCGGTAGGGAAAGTTTTTCCTTATGCTTATTCGGACGCTATTTTTAGTAGGTTAGAAGAACTTTGTAAGGACAATAATAATGTGAAATTTTCTATTTATGACTGCTTTCGTTTTTCTAAGCGTTTTTCTTTGCTTTCTAGTGAAGACTTGCTTGTTTTTAGAACAGCAATCAAAATAAATACCTTTTCTCTAAAAGAATTAAGTCAGGTTACTGGTATCAGTAAACCAAAAGTTTCAAGGATAATTAATAAGTTACGAGGATATTTTATTATTAGGAAGAGATGGATCCTTGATTTTGAAAGATTAGATTTGGAATCATTAATACTTGTTTTTGAATTAGATAATGACTTAGTAAACAAATTAAGTACTTTTAGTTCGCCTTATTTGCGTGCATTAATGATTTTTAAAGAAAAAAGGAAATCATTGGCCTATTTGAACTTAATATATCCTAATTCTCATTACTCAAGAAAAATAATGCATGCTTGGGTAGAATGGCATAAAGATTACCTCTCTTTTAAAGATTCTGACACTTTCTTTATGTCGTTTAAAGAAGATATTTTGAGGCGAATATATGTTCAAAGACCAGAGTTATATGATTCATACAAAGAAGAGTGGGTCTTAGGTAAACCATTAAAAATTAATGAATTGGTCTTAAACAGTTTGAAAGAAATAAAAAAGATTAGTCTTACAAGTGCCCACCGTCAGATTGCTCTATTAACCAGTGCTTATTCTATAGATAATTTTGAACAATTATTTAAATTATTGAGAAGTGAGAGAAGTAATCTTTGGAAGGGAATAAAGAATCGTAATAAGGTCCATAGAATATACAAAGAGCTTATTGAGAATAAAATAATAATGCCCCAAATTGTAATGCCATTTTATAGTACTTTAAAGAGGGCCATGGTTGTTTTTAAGAGCTCTAATGAAGATTTTGAATATTTCGTGGAGAATTTCGCTTCGCGTGTTCCCATCTCTATAACTAATTATTTACCGAGAGGTGGAGCACTGAGTTTTTTAGGAATCCCGAATAAGTTCTATAATGATTTGAATTTACGGATTAAAACGTTTATTTCAGACAAGGGAAAAATGACCTATCGTGTTAAGTCTTTAGAGGTAACTCCTGCTCTAAAATTAATGCCTACTGATAATGGATGGAAGTTTAAAACACCAAATAAAATTTTTGATCCCTAATTTTTTTGCTGGCTCAACTTTTTTTAAGCTAAAAATCACGAGAGAAGTTGTGTAAATAGAAATTTTTATGGTGTTACTTGTTTAAGCTTTTTGTCAAATTTTGTAATGCTTTTTTTCTGTTCCAGTAAATATTGATGAAGAGTTACAAAACAACCATCAACGATCCGCCTGAAACGGATCCTTGGCCTTTCTAAAGGTCAAAAATAAAAAATAAAATAATTCTGTTTCCTTTTTCTTTTTTATAATGTTTTTTATTATATTCTCGCTACAATGTTACATTATAAAATATTAAAAAACAGAAGTGGGACAAACTGCAACACATGTGGAAAGGCTCTCATAAAAATGTACCCCCTGCCCATTACAATAAAGGAAGTGGTCTGGAGGAAAGTGCTATTAATGACGCAGGAACACTTGCGTAAGCAGGAGTCGTTCATAAATTCTCTTCTTTAATTGTATTTTCTAATTCTTTAATCGGCTGTAAAATTTTTATTTTAATTAATTCAAGCAAGATTTGTTTTATTTGACTATATTCTCGAGACAAATAGTATGCCATGCTATTATTTTTTCTTCCTTTTCCTTCATACGGAACCATTTTAACGAAACCTTGTTTAACTAAATTTTTTAATGCACGTTTGATGAGAGTATAATTCCTCTTATTAGCGGCCATTCCCAGTAGTTCACGTATTTGGTTAATAGTTAATCTAGCAGTTAGTTTTCCATAATCAATGTCCTCATGTTTTTGGCTGACAATTATTTCTATAGAATCATCAATCGCCTTTTTCAAAACATTAAAAATCTCTTTTTCAAGTTCATTATTAAATTCTGAGTTACTAATTGTAGAAACATATAAGGCGTTTTTAGAGAGCAATAAAAATTTCCCCGTCGGTAATTTACTTATTGACTTAATGATAATTGGCCAGGAAAAATCATAATTTTTTTCTGAAAGAATCAATTTTTCAAAAGAAAGTGAAAAAAAAGTTCTTAAATTCAATAACTGATCGATACTTATAAACCATGACCTAATGAGTGGATTACCTAATGGGCTGTGAAGACTTGATTTTTGAGATAGTATCAAAGGATTATGGAAATGTATGAGACAATCCCAATCGGCTGGACTTGCTTCGTGAAATTCTTCAGAAAGAATCGCTTTTTGAAAAGAATTCAAGGATTCGTGCACACCATAACCAATCCCAACTCCGTTAAGGATTTTGAGGGATAACTTCTTAAAACTACGTCCCGTTAATGAGGAATCAGCACTAAACCAGAAATGAAAATTACGAGAATGAAAACGAATATCTTTACTATGGCGTTTAATAATACTTTTGTGATATTCTTCTTTAAATTCTTGAAATTTTTTATTTATACTTGATAGTGAATATCCTTGTGCATTAATAAGAATTAAAATAATTGGAGGGGAATAGTTCGCGTTATATAATGCTTTTTTTATTGTTTTAAATTGTAAGTGTGTTTTATAAATTAATTTATCAAGAAAAAAATTGTTACTTGCGGAAATAATGAA
>JAMOVR010000023.1 GCA_027061945.1 Candidatus Heimdallarchaeota archaeon | reverse complement strand
GGCTTTCATTTAATCCCCTCCCTTTCGGAAGGGAATTTCCCGCCGAGAAAGTTAAAAAAATTGTTTTTTAGAATTGGACTTCATCTGGAGTTAGAGACCATAGTTCTATTTGGTCAAGTGGGAGTTCAGGGTCGTTTACTACTTCCCTTATTGTTGCAATTGCGAGTTCTTTTATCTGGTCTACATCCATATTTTCTTTGTAATGTTCTTTGAGATATTTTATTGCGACAGTTTCACCGTCACCAATTGCTTTTGCTTTGCATCCGATGACTCCGCCTCCAGGATTTACGAACATTACTGCTGGTAGTTTTGTTACTGGTTCGATTCCACCAAATAGGATTCCAACTCCAAAAGGTCTTACGCCTCCAGACTGTGTATATAGTTGTACGTAGTCCCCTATTCTTGTTGCAAGTCCTTTGATATCTGTTGGCGTTCCATAAGATAGTCTGTGTATCTGTGCTTCGATTCTTGCTCTATTTACTAATACTCTTCCATCCGCTGCATATCCTGAAAATATTACTGAGACATGTTCGTCAATCTTGCTTATCTTATAGTTTGGCAAATCAAGATCTACTGTTCTTAATTGTCCTGCGAGCACGACTCCTTGGTCGGTTCTGATTGCTATGCTTATGCTTCCTCTTTTCATTGCTTCCCTTGCATATTCTGTTTGAATGATTCTTCCTTCTGGGGAGTACATTATTGCTGAGCGGTCATATCCCATTGCTTGTGCTGATCCGAACATTTTTCTTTTTCACCTTTTTTTCTTTTTCTCTTTTTGTTTTAGTCCTTTAATGGATATAGCTCTCCAAGGTACTGCTTAATTTCTTCTTTTGTTAGTCTTGTTGGTCCTTCTTTTGTTAGTACTATTGCGTCCATACCGTCTCCTGTCGCAATATCTCTTTTGATTGCAGATGATAGTGCAGTTAATGCAAGTCTTATTGCGTCGTCTTTTTCCATGTCTTCTTTATATCCTGCTTCTAGTGCTCCATATGCGAAGGGGGACCCACTGCCAGTACTTGCAAATGGCTCTTCACCGAATCCCCCTGCGAGGTCGAAGCTATATACATGCCCGCCTTTTTCGTCGATTCCTCCAAGTAATAGTCCTACCCAATATGGGAAGAATCTTCTATATTGTCCATATAGTATTGATGCTAAGAGGTTTGCTACCATCTCACTCGTCATTCTGTAATCTCTTGACAACTCATAGATGTTTATTTCTGCTCTTAATAGTTTGATGAGGTATTGTGCGTCAGCGACGTTTCCTGCAATAGTCAATACATTTCTATCATTTATGATGTGTACTTTATCTGCCCTTGGGCTTGCTACCATATACCCCATTGACGCTCTTTTGTCTGCTGCAAGGATAACTCCGTCTTTGAATTTTACTGCTACTGTTGTTGTTCCATGTTTAACGTTTTCAGGAAAAGTTTGTGATGTGTTTAATGGTGGGGTGGGTGTTCCTCCTTGGTTGAAATAGTTTGGATTAAACATTTTCTTCACCTTTTTTTTCTTCGTTTTTATTTGGGGGTTAGTAGTATTTAATGACTAACGTGTTTCTATTTTTGTTTCTCTCAGTATGTTGGATGATTATTGGATAATTATTATCCATTATTGGATGATTGTTGGATAATTATTGGATTTTTTATTGGATGTTTTTTGGATGATCCTCTCCAAATATGATCGACATATATGTGTTCATCTGGAGTACATCATCCATTTAAAAAATATTTTTCAAGTTTTGTTGCATGATTCTAGGGGTAACGATGAAATCATCATCAACGACGATTTTCGTCGTCTATTGGAGGGTTATGGTTATTTATTGGATGAGCGTAGTTTTGGTAGTGATGGTTTAGTCAATGTTACTGGCTTTGGTTTCATATTTCGGAGGTTGTTTAATTTGAGTCGTGTAGGGAGTAGTCGTTCGATGAAAGAGATACATGTTTTGTTGCCTGAAGATATGCATGATGTTTTGCGGGAAATGTCTAAAGAGATGGGTGTTTCTTTAGCGGAATTAGTTAGGCGTTTTATTGCTAATGGTCTTGGTATGGGTGTTGGGAGCGAGCGTAGGAACTTAGTTCGTGAGTTAGATGAACTAAGAGAAGAGGTGGAAAGTATCAAGGAATGGCAGAAAGTGATTGATAACAAACTTGACGTTATTGTCTCTAATCTTGGTGGAGGTGCTTCTCTTAGTAATTCTACAGACGATTTTTCAAGCTCGAAACTTTCATTTTCTGGCGTTGTTGAGGATTCTGTTATTTCTGATGTGGGAATTGTTAGTAATGTTAGGGGATCTTCTCAAGTTTCTTCTCGTTCATCTCCTCCGATTGTTAGTTCTCTTCGTAGTCGTTCTGGTAGTCGTTATGAGTCCGTTATTTTGGAGGTAATGCGTAGTGATCCTTTGCGTGTTTGGCACTGGGAAGAAATTTATGATGGTGTTGTTACTAAACTTGGGGAGGCAAATAGAAGCACGGTAAAAGATCGTGTTAATCGTATGAGTAAAGATGGTTTGTTGGTTAAGGTGGGGAGAGGTAGGTATATGCTGCCTCCTGTCAGTGATTGATTTTTTTATTTTCTTGCTATATTACTGGATATTTTTGCAGTAATCTTTTCTGTTTTTATCTTGTATATGTTCTTTAGTTACGTTAGTTACGTTTTTTCTTTTTTTATATATTGTTTATTTTGATTCTTTACACGTTTTGGGGAAAATGTTAATTATTATTTGTTTAGAATAATTAGTGGTGTTCGCTGGTTTGATTTTGGGGTATGGTTTAGGGTTTTTTTTTAGGTTAGGTCTTTTTGTTTATTTTGTGTTTTTAACTGATAGGAGGGTTTTTTTTGTTTGATGGGATCTGGGTTCGTGAAATTTATTCAGACGTTTTTGATCTTTTTGTCCGAGGTTTTACAGATGACGCTAGTCGATTGTTATCTAGTGTTGACTTAGAAGGTGGCTTTTCTGGACTGAGAGATCGTGTTCAATATTTATTTTTGAGTGGTCTATTGTTTTTGCGGGATAATGACTATGAAGCAGCTTTGAGTGCTGGGGAGGATTTATTGGGTATTAGTAATAGTATTTCTGATGAGATGGTGTTTGTTTTTTCTAGGTTAGCTGGATTATTGTTTAAGCTATTAGGATTAGTAGGCACTTATCGCTTTGAAGAAGTAGAGCATGTTCGCTCAGAATTTTTGCGTGTTCGTGGTGAAGCAAGTGTTTTTTCTAATATGCGTCCTATTTTGAACGTCATTACTGCAGTCTATAACTTAGTGATGGCTTATTATTATCGCGAATCATTAGATTTAGACGAGAGTTTGCGTTATGTTGAGAGTGGTTTAGATGTTGTTAATCGTTTGCCTGATGGAGATGTAATGCGTTATTTAAAGGCAAGTTTCTTAGGATTTAAGGGCTATTTGTTGAAGTGGCGTGGGGACTTAAAGAAAAGCTTTAGTGTTTATTTACAATCCCTAATTTTATGGGAAGGTCTTGGTAATCGTCGGGAACTTGCGACGGTGTATTCTGGGTTAGCTGATATTTATTATTTGCGTGGTCAAGTTAGTTTGGCTTTGCGTTATGCGATGCGTGCATTGGATGAATCTAATAAGGTTCGTTTTAGAGTGGTTGATCTTGCTCGTTTGTATTATCTGCTTGTTGAGCTTTTTGTTAGTGAAGGTGAATTTCGCCGAGCTCGTTATTATTTAAAATGCTTTCAAGATTTTGTTCGTGGGCTTAATCTTAGTTGGCCGGTAATTAATGACTTGTTAGAACTTGCTTTTGCTGTTGTTTGGCTTCATGGAGGAACTTTGAAGGACATCAACCGTTCTTTAATTGTTTTGCGTTTTCTTTTAGGTCGTCAGACTTATTTCGAGGTTGAAGCAAAAGCTCGTGTTTTACTTTTAAGTGGGTTATTCTATGAATTAGCAATTTTTGAGAACCCAGTTGTAGCCTCTGAGATTAAACAGAACATTGATCTATTGTTTGATCTTGCTAGAAGGCTAAATTCCTCCTTACTGTTGGTTTTTAGTTATTGGTATTATGGCAAGTATGAATTGTTAGTTAGTTTAGATTTTGAAAGTTGCCGCCGTTATTTAGGTAGCGCTTTACGTACTGCAGAAGTTAATGGTTTAAATTTTTTGGCTTCACGTATTAGTAGTGATTTAGAGCTATTATTGAATAATCGAGATTTTTGGTTTGAAGTTTTGCGTAATTCTAGTGAATGGCGTTATAAGTTTTTCTTGTTGCGTAATGATAAACGTCGTTTTGTGATTAGTGATGATCCTGGTGATGAGGGGGTTGGTATTGATATTCCCGTTGCATTACTTATTTATGATTTGAATTACGAGTTATTGTTCTACCGTATTTTTGAAGATGGGTTTGATTTTGATTCTTCGTTGTTAGGAATGTTGTTACAGTCTTTGAAAAATTTGGGTGAAGAAGTCTTTGATTCTGAAACAATGTTTGAATTAGTAAAGTTTGATCGTTGGACGGTTTTAGTTTCTTCGGCGGGAGATTTGAATCTTTGTTATGTATATCAAGGCGGTTCTATGTATTATGCACGGCAAAGACTGCGGCGTTTTATTGTCAGTTTATCAGAATACGTTCCTTTTGATAGAGAACATAATTTTGATTTAAAATCATTTTTCACAGAGTCTAAAGATCTTATAGAAGAAATTTGCAATTCTGTATTTTTTGAGTCAGTTGAAGTTGGTATTTAGAGAAATGTTTTCTTTGTAAATGTTTATATGATTTTTTTTCGGATTTTCTCATAAGTTGAATTTTGTGGGTGCCGAAAGTTACTATAATAAAGGAGACTTCTCTAGTGCTATTTCTGCTTTGGGAGGGATAGATACTCTTTTAGATAGTGATTTCGAGCAGTGGGTAGAAGGCAGTATTCTGCTTGGTCATGTTTTTTTTATTTCTGGGCGTGTTTCTGATGCTTTAAAACGTTTTGAATTGGTGGAACAAAAGTCATTGCAGCGGAATTATCGGTTAGGAGTTTTTCTTTCTTTTATATATCGTGCCCATACAGTATTGTTAGCTAGAAATTTAAATGAAGCCATGGGGTTTTTTAAACGCGCAGAAGAACTTTTTTATAATCTCGAGAACTTAAAATTTTGTAGTTGTAAAAAACAACATTTTGGTCTTTTTTTCAGGGTTAAAGGACTTTTTTATTTATATCAGGGCGATTATAAGCATGCGATTGAGATGTTTGATCGCTCTTTAGAATTTTTACAGGATGATGCTTGTGATTTAGAGCGTTCTACAGTATTTAATAATTTAGGGGTAGTTTTTTACGAGATGGGTAATTATGATTCGAGTTTACAGTACCATGTTAATGCGTTAAATATCCGTGAGAAGTACGGTAATAAACTATACAGTGGTCTTTCTAAGGTTAATGTTGCTGATGTGATGTTTATTCGTGAGTCTTATGAGTTGGCTGAAAGATACTATTTGGATGGTATTGCAGATTTAGAGTCAATTGATGCTGTTCCCTTATTTATCGGGAGAGGATACTATCGTCTTCTTCGTAATTATCTGGCCTTAGATAAGGTCGATGCTGCTAAGAAATATCTAGTTAAGTTGAAACGTTTGGTTCGTAATGCCAAGGAATCTATTACTGAAACAGAGGGGCTAAGTTTATTGGCAGAAGCTCGTATCTTGCTTAAAGAAAGAAGGTTGAATTCTTTTGTCCGTGCCCAAGAGTTGCTTTCTACGATTATAAAGAAACCGTATTATTCTAGTCCTTTATTGACTGAGGCTTATTTTTTATATTTAAATACAAAAATTATTGAGGTCCGTGTTACTGGCTCCCCTAAAGTGTTAGAAGAAGTTGATCAGATTACTGATGAACTTATTAGCTTTGCTGAGAAAAATAATATCAGAATTGGGTTAGCTAAAGTATTGTTTTTGCGTGCCCAATTAGATTTTATTTTACGCCGTTTTAGTTCTGCCCAAGAACGTTTACTTAAAGCATGGCGTATTGTTATTTTACTTGATTATTCTCCCTTAGAAGAAAAAATTAGGGAACTATTAGACAAAGTTGCGGTTATTTCCGAGAAACGTGAAACGGGGGCTATTAATGAAGATGGTTTAGTAGCTGACATCTTTGATACGGAGCTTGTTTCTTTAGAAGGAACTTTGCGTCAGTTTCTTTGGAACACACAGATCTCTCCTGCTGAAGCAAAAGATGACCCCTTTATGTTCGTGATTGTCCAAGAGCATAGTGGAAACATGGTTTATTCCTATAATTTTAGGACTACTAGTGGTTCTGAATCTTTAATTAGCGGTCTGTTAGCGGCTATTAACCTTTTTGCTAAAAAAGTGTTTAAAGAAAGTAGTATTGAAGTAATGAAATATAATAAGTATAGTGTTTTAATGTTAAATCGTGATGAGCTTGTTTTTGCATATGCTTTCTCAGGTTCAAGTCTATCAGGTAAAAAGAAACTTATTCGTGTGATGGACTTGATATTAGGCGATAAGGCATTAAAGGAATATTTACTGCGTCCTGTTTTTAAAACAAATTCTAGATTGGACATGAAAATTGATAATTTAGTTAGTAGAGTGTTTTATTTGAAAAAATAAAAAATAAGAAAATAAAAATTTATGTAATAATAGGTGAACTACCCCTTTCTTTTGCTAGGGGCTTCCTGCTTCACAGAGGAGACTCTACAGGCGCTACGGGCCGTCCCAGCCCTGCAAGAAAAACATATGATGTTTTCGGCTTTCATTTAATCCCCTCCCTTTCGGAAGGGGATTTCCCGCAGAGAAAGTTAAAAGATTCAAAAACAGGTATCCCCCACCTTCAAAATTTTTACCGTAAAAAACAAGCAAAAAAGAAAACACTATTTTCTAATCGTAGTAAATTAAGTAGATAATATTAATAAATGAGCGTGATTCAAGACCCTTATCATGGGGCAATACTCTTTATCTCTTTTTACTCTTAAGTTTACGTCTACGTTTCTTCAGCTTCTTCTTTCTCATTTGAGCACGCTTAGCCTTTCTACCATTCATAACTCTCACCTTTGACACGCTTAATCAAAGACAATGAAACTTAAACCTAACCATACGGCAAAGATTTTTTCTAATAAAATATATGAAAAACAAGTAAATAATTTAAACGATAAAACAAAATGCTTCTGACAAAAATAAAAACAATTTGGTTTTTATAAGAATATTTACAACACAAAAAACACATGCTAACAATAAATAGATTACACATCAAATTCTACCCTTTTTTGTCTAGCAAAGCAGCTAGTACTTGTAAGTGACGAGAGTACTCATCCCAAGAAATACCATCCACGCTCATATTTATCCAACCATATTTCCCATCCACAAGATTTACTTCTTTAGCATGTTCAAACAAAGAGCGTTCATATTCTAAACTGTACTGCCAGTCAGTATTTAACTGTTTAGACAGAGAAATCGTTAAGGCAGTAGCAGCCAAATTAGAAGTCCCCGCTAACAAGAAATGATCAACGGTAGTGAACGCTTGCAAACCAACCTTTTTACCTAGTTCTATATCACCACCGACAAGAGTTAAACTACCATGCTCATTACCGCCATCCCCTAAAGATAGTCTTAACTCCGGCTCAACAACAGCTTCTAATAGCTCTGGGTAATAAATATAATCTGAAACGTCTTTTCCAAACATATTAAGATATTTACCGCCAATAGAACGGCCAGGCTTCTCAATAAACACAATTGGATGCTTAGCACCTCTTAATATGTCAGGAAATCTTCTCTCTTCAGGACTAATGGAAACCACAATAGGAAAACGCACACCTGACCGCTCACAAAGTTGTTGCATTGCACGACTTAAACGCTTCTCAACAACAAACACTGTGCTAATATCTACACTTTCCAATAAAGAAGCAAGTAATACCGCCCCAATCGGCCCGTCATTCTCAAAAGCCGCCTTAGCCTTTAAAATCGGAAAACCAGTGCTAATAATCACGATATCATTCTTTTTAAGACTCTCGGCAAAATCATTAGTTGCTTTTTCTAGAGAAACGCAAGCACTATAATTCACTCCATGCTCCGCTAACTTCGAAACCAGAACACTGGCACGAGACGGCTCTTGAAGACGAGATAATAACAACACGTCACTAAAATCCATAAGCTTCAAGATCGATAGAAATAACTAGAAATTTAATTATTGAGGAAAAACAGTATCTACATTAGACCAATAATTAGTGATGGTGTTAGCATCATGCCATTATTCGGAAAAGGTAAAAAAGACTCATTAGAAACATATATTCCCATAGAGGAATATGAACCAAAATTTGAAATAGACGACCCGCCGCGAGTAAGATTTATCGAAGGAACCGTGCCCGTCGTTCATAAAGAATTATTCCGAGAAATCCAAGAATATTGGGACTTACTACATCCGTTAGTAAGAGATATGATTGTCTCATGGATTGAGGTATATGAAAAAATTGGAAAAGAAATCAAAGAGCTAAGAGAATCACTAGACACTGAAAGAAGAAAGAATCTATTAACAATAGAAAATATCCAAGAACTACAAGACAAAGTAAGGGAGCTAAGCTCTCAATTATATAATGAAACGTTAATGAGAAAAGATTTAGAAACAAGACTAAGAGATGTGCAAGCACAATTAACAGAACAATTTGAAAAAGAAAAGAAGGCGCTCCAATACTTAGTATCTTCAAATCTTCAAGTATCTGAAGATACACTAGAAGACGCATTGAAAAAAGCACTTGAAGCAAGTGCATCACCAGAAGAAGTTAAAAGACTACAAGAAAAAGTAAGAGAACTAGAAGAGCAACTAAGAAAAGAAAGAGAACAAAATCAAAAGATCCAAGAAGAAATAGCAAATGCATTTCAAGAAAAAATAATCTATTATGATAACCTCTTGAGACAATACAAAGAGCAACTAGGTATTACTGACGAAGGAGAATAACACAAAAAATAGCTATATTTCTGCTACACATTAAAACAGTTATTAAGAAAGGAAAATTTCGAGGAAACTAAAGAGATATCTCATAAGATATGAATATGATTTCTTGTACATAATTGTAACGTATTTTTTCTATCTGGTATACTCCATGACTTTAGGCGTGGAGTTGAGTGTATAGTATAAGCCTATGCAAGGTACATCCCATTTTATTCCTGTACTCTCTGACTCGCGTTTCCTGACGAGATAACGTTGGGTATACGCCCTATATTAACAATATCAGCGTTTATTATTTCTCTGATAGCCAACCCTCCCAATGCTTCTAGTGGTAATTTATCCCAGCTTTTTTTACGTGAACTACTCCTTATTTTCGCAGATAGATCCCTTTCTTTTTCTTAGAGAAGAACTGCTTCAAGATCGCCATTATATAGGGGATTGTAGTTAGAGACTATTTTATGGTATTCTCTTTATAGTAGCTATAAAACAAGAGGCTCTCGTCCAGCATTTAGATTTACTCTAATGCAACTTAATTATAAAATACTATTGGTATCAGTATAGTTTCTTATTCTCCGCCTTTCTTAAGGGAGCTTTCCACCAACAGAGTTAAAAATATAAATGCTAATTAATCCCTCGAGACACCCCTTATTCAAGGGGAATCAAAATGAATGATATCGACCCTAAAATACTCATGGATTTTGAAGAAAAGACTCGGAGATTTTTACTGGATTATTTCGAATACCAGCCCGGTAATGCAGCAACTCTTGGACTACATCAATATCAAGGACTACTTCCAAAGCTATCTAAAGAAACGGTCAAACAAGCAGTTGAAATGCTAAAAAAGTATAAAGTAGAGTTCGAAAAAATAGATAAAAATAAGTTACCTGCGGACAAAAAATTTGAGCTTGACCTTGTCCTTTACGAGATTAACCGGAATATTTTTGAGTTAGAGGAATACAAATTACTAAACAAGAACATTGTTGTTTACGCTTTTATGCTCGGAATAACAAAGTATTTCCTAAAAGAATATGCAAGCCCCGAGATCCGGGCAAAACATTTATTATCACAACTAAAACAAACACCAGAGTTTTTAGAAAACGCTAAAAACCTAATAACGCCACCCATTGGAAAACCAATACAACAAATAACTATCCAAATGTTACAAGGACAATTAATGTTCTATGAGCACACAGGAAAAAGAGAAGCTAAAACACTCGCCGAAAAAGATCCAAAGTTGCAAGAACAATTAAGGCAAGCATTTGAAGAAGCCATCAACGTTATTAACGAATTCAAGGAGTTCGTGGAAAAGATAGAGACCACTGAAAAATTTGCTTTAGGAAAAGAAATGTTTCTAAAACTCCAAAAATATGAAAATGCGATGGACATAACCTTAGAAGAACTAACTAAAATTGCTGAAGAAGATTTAGAAAAGAATTCCCAAGAAATCAAAAACATAGTCGAAGAACATTATCCAGGTAAAACTATTCAACAAGTAATCGAAGATATCAAGAAAAACCATCCTACTAAAGAGTCACTTTTCAAAGACACTGATAATATGTTAGAAAATCTTCGCACAATGATAATAGAAAAAGAAATAGTAAGCGTGCCCTCCGAAAGTAGATGCAAAGTTATTCCCACACCAGAAGTATACAGATCATTTGCTTTTGCAGCAATGGATCCTCCTGGGGCATTTGAAGTAGTTGCAGACCAGGCATATTACTATGTGACACCACCTGAAGAAAATTGGGATGAAAAACAAGTAGAAGAATGGCTCACAATATTTAATTATCCCCAACTAGAAGATATTTCTGTTCATGAAGCATATCCTGGACATTTCCTACATTTTCTACACTTAAGAAACATAGTAAAAAGCAGATTAGCAAAAATCATAAACAGCTATCATTTCGTCGAAGGATGGGCTCACTACGTAGAAGAGATAGTATACAACCCCAATGAAGTCGGATACCGTAAAGATAAACCAGAATATAGGATAGCTCAACTATTGGAAGCACTCGTTAGAAATGCCAGATTCTTATCTTCAATCAAACTCCATACCCAAGAAGGTTTCACCGTTGAAGATTCACAAAAAATATTCATGGAAAAAGCATTCTTAGAACCAAAACCCGCAATGACTGAAGCAATGAGAGGAACTTTCGACCCTGAATACATGAATTATACTCTTGGAAAACTTCTTATACTAAAATTAAGAGAAGACTACTTCAAAGAAAATCCCAAAGCAACACTAAAACAATTTAACGATGAGCTTTTAAAATATGGCGCTCCTCCGATTCCAATATTAAGAAAATATATGTTGAAGAACAACGATGGAAAACTCCTCTAATAATAAAAAGCTGTTAACTTTCTCTGCGAGAAATCCCCTTCCGAAAGGGAGGGGATTAAATGAAAGCCGAAAACATCATATTTTTTTCTTGCAGGGCTGGGACGGCCCGTAGCGCCTGTGGAGAGAGTTTCCTCTGTGAAGCAGGAAGCCCCTAGCAAAAGCAAGGGGTAGTTCACTTTAGTTTATTGCTACATATTATCTAATGCTATTGTCCCTTCTACGTATACTTGTAGTATATTTGTCTCTATTGAAAAAATGTTTTCTTTGTCTGTTATTACGAAATCAGCCATTTTTCCTTTTTCTAGCGATCCTGTGAGGTCTTCAATGCCTAGTATTTTTGCTGCTTGAAGTGTGTTGGCATATAAGGCTTTTTCCCATGGCAAACCATTTTTAATTGCGATCATTATGCTATCTCTTAAATGCTGGATTGGTACAACAGGATGATCGGTCATTATAGAGACAGGTACTCCATGCTGGACAAGTATTGCAGCAGTCTTTGGTGAACGGTCTTTTAATTCTACTTTCGCCCTTGTGCTTATTACAGGTCCTACTACACAAGGGATCTGTTTTTTACTTAATATGTCCGCAATTTTGTGTCCTTCTGTGGCGTGTTCAATGGTCATGTTCAGTCCAAATTCTTCACCAATCCTTATTGCGGTCATTATGTCATCTATACGATGTGCATGAAATCTCGCTTTTATACTAGTGTCTAATACTTTTGATAGGTTTTCAAGTCCTAAATCATGGTCTGGTGGTGTTGCTGATGCATGTGCATTTTCACTTGCCTTGTTATTGTAAATATCCCATTTGTTTGCATAATCTATTGCTTTATAGAGTGCTTGTCGTATCAAGTAAGCCACCGCCATTCTTGTATAAGGTGTCTTTTGTTGCTTTCCATATACTCTCTTTGGATTTTCTCCCATTGCAAATTTCATTCCTACAGGTGCACGAACTAACTTTTCTTCCACAGTTCTTCCTACCGTATGTAATGCTGCGATCTCTCCGCCAATCACATTCGCACTTCCCGGTGTTACCCCAACAGTAGTTATTCCTCCTGATAGAGCATCTTCAAATCCTTGATCTTGGGGATATATTCCGTCTATTGCTCTTAAATAAGGTGTTACTGGGTCGGCCATTTCGTTATAATCATCACCAATTTCTCCGACTCCTTCCTCGTCTATTCCAACATGTGTATGGGGATCTATTAATCCGGGAAAAATATATTTCCCTTGAAGTTCAATGATTTCTGCATCTGAAGGAATTTCTACTTTGTTCTCTGTCCCTACAAAGGAGATCTGGGTCCCTTCTACTATTAGAATTCCATTCTCAATTTTTTTTCCCGTCCCCGTAAATATTGTTGCACCTTTGAAAACTTTCATGAATAAATGACGAGAAATCTTATTCTTAAATTTTCTTGGGAAGTAAAAGAGAAAGAGAGTTTTATCTCTTTGTTTTCTTACAATCTTACTTATTGTTTTATGCCTTGTTTATGCTTTCTACAATGGTCTTTAATACATGCCCCATTCTTTTTACTCGGTCTTCAATTTCAGAGAGTTGTTCTTTGATTTCTGCTATTTCTTTGGAGTAATCTGGAGTTTGATCCATTTTCTGCTCTAAATTTGTTATTCTTAGTTCTAATTGCTGTATTGTTCCCTGAAGATCTGCTTGGAGCTGGTCTTTTACTTCTTCCACTTTTTCATTTACGGTGCTACTTACATTTGAGATTCCTTGTTTTTCTTCTTGTATTGTTTGACTGATTATTCCTTGAGGTGTAATGATTTCTACGGATTCAGGTATCTTGTATACATTCGGAGGAATTTCTATATTAGATTCTTTTAGCAAGGTATATGCCAAAAATTCGAATGCTTCTTTAATATTCTGTCCTGTTTTTGCACTGGTTTCTAAATATATCATGTCTAATCCTGTTTCTGCACTTAATTGTCTTGCGAATTGAATTGCTCTTTCTTTAGAAACCATTCGGGTTTCAACTAAGTCTGCTTTGTTTCCTAAAATAATGAATGTGGAGATAGAACCATTGCTATATTCTATTGAATCTTTAGCCCATTTTCTGAGGTTTATTAATGTTTGCTCATCTTGAAGATCGAATACTAAAAAAGCAGCTCTCCCGCCTTTATAAAATGCTTTTCTAGCTGCGACGTATGCATCTTGCCCCGCTAAGTCAAAAATTTGCATTGTTACTTCATGATCACCCATTTTGAGTTTTTTAGAGGCAAAATCGGCTCCTATCGTTTTTAAATATGAGCCTTTGAATCCTTTTCCCATATACCTCTCTCTAATGCTTGTTTTTCCTACCGCACCGTCTCCACACAGAAGTATTTTAAAAACAAATTGTCTGCCGGTCATTGGATCTCCTAAATATCTTTCACTGATTTTTCTTTTAAGATTTCTCAAAGAAATTCCTATGGTAATACTTGTTTTTTGTTTTATTAATTAAAATCGTTATCTACAAAGTTT
>JAMOVR010000022.1 GCA_027061945.1 Candidatus Heimdallarchaeota archaeon | reverse complement strand
TAATGTTTACTATATTGGTAAAGAAAAAGATCTTTACCTTCTTATGAAACAAGCCCCCACCAAACGTACTTGGGAAGAATTAGAATAAATAAAAAGGGGGGGCATTTAATGCCCCCCTTTTTCGTTCTCTAATATTAACGTTTAGCATCAAAATAATAGATGACTGCTTTTGTACTTGTACTAAAATCTGTAGCATTCACTGAAGAAGCATAAGCTACCCAGGTAGTAGTGCTAGCTGTTATTGTATCAGATGTCCCAGCTCCTACTAGTTGTCCATCAGCACCGTTTGCACTCCCATCAAAAGCGGTATCTAGAGCTTTAATATAAGTTAATTCTTCTGAGGAAAAAGATGTGCTACAATCACCGCTATTACAAATAATCATGACATTTTTTCCGCTCTCTGAACCGCTATCGGTTCCAAAAAAGACATAAAAGGTATAAGAACCCATAGTAATGGTATTTGTTTCTGAACCAGAAGAACCCTCATAAGGAGGATTTATAAAATTGGCACCGGTTAGATCAGTTTTGACACTACCGTCTCCTATTTTTCCGTCTCTATCACTATCTCCGGCAAACCGTCCTTCGCGATCATAGAAAGTCCATTGGGCCACTTCCCAACTACGGACTTTACTTACGAATTTTTTGGTTCGAGCATTTTGGATTAAATCTTGTCCTTTAAGTACCGCTCCCACAATAATCCCGATGATGATCAAGACGATGGCCAGTTCTACTAAGGTAAAACCTAGAGTTCCTGTTCTTCTTTTTGCACCCATACCCCGGTGACCTCCTTTGTCAAGGGATTTCGAGATACTTATCGGTAAAGCTCCAGATCTCTAAAAAATTCTTTTAAGAATTTTAATTTTTTCTTCTTTAGACCGAAAAAAGAATCGAGCTTATAAAACAGGAGTCATATGCCTGGGAACAAGCCTATAGGGCAACTGTTAAAAGAAAAGGGCTATATCAACGAAGAACACATTCAGTTTGCCCTCAAGGAGCAAAAGGCTAGCGGAGAGCGTTTGGGAGAGGTTTTAGTCCGACTTGGAATAGTTACTGACTATGAAATTGCCAAAGTTTTAGCAGAACAGACAGGTTATCCTTTTTTAGATATAAGAGAAATTATTCCTGAAAGTAAGGCTTTAATTCGAGTTCCAGCCAGATTTGCTAGAGAGAAAAATGTCCTTCCTTTTAGGATAAAAGGAGAAAGACTTTTGGTAGCCATTTCTGATCCTTTTGATCAAGCCACTCTAGATGGTTTACTTCACTTTGCTGAAATGAAACTTGATATTTTTATTGCTCCAAAAAATGAAATCAAAAGAGTATCTGAATGGTATTATTACTTTCTTGAAAATCCTCCAGAAAAAAAATTAGAAGAAGTATTAACTCGTCTTAAATTAAACCCAAATTATGATTTTGGTGCGGAGGAGTTGTTAAATCAAATTTTAGTTTTAGCTATTACCAAAAGGGCTACGGATATTCATTTTGTTCCTTCTGATTTGACCTCCAGGATATATTTTAGATTGGATGGTCTTTTAGAATTAATTTTTGTTTTTCCTAGAATAATACATTCTCGTCTTGTTGGGACTATAAAAATTCGTTCTGGTATGGATATTGCAGAACAACGCCTTCCCCAGGATGGACGTTTTAATTTTGAATTTCTTGGTGAGGAGTACGATTTACGTGTATCTACAGTTAGAACATGTCAAGGCGAAAACGTAGTTATTCGTCTTTTGCCAGTTAAATCTACAGTTCTTCATCTTTCTTCTTTAGGATTTGATGAAGAAGAAATAGAAATTTTGCAAGATTTATTTAGTAAGCCTCATGGAATGATTTTGGTAACGGGTCCTACAGGTAGTGGTAAAACAACGACATTATATTCCTCTCTTCGTATGTTAGATGTAATTCATAAAAATGTAGTTACTGCGGAAGATCCTATAGAGTATTATTTTCCTTTGATAAGACAAACCCAAGTGAATGAAGAAATTGGTTATACTTTTGCTTCAGCTATTCGTCATTTTTTGCGTCAAGATCCTGATATTATTTTGGTTGGAGAAATTAGAGATCAAGAAACGGCTACCATGGCGGTAAGGGCAGCTTTAACTGGACATTTATTTTTGTCTACTTTGCATACGAATGATGCGATTTCTGTAATTCCTCGTTTAAGAGATTTAGGTTTGAGCAGTTCTCTATTGGCAACCACTCTTTTAGGAGCAACCGCTCAACGTTTAATTAGAAAGATATGTCCATCATGTAAAGAAAAGTATTCTCCTCCTAATGGTTTGCTTAAAAGATATAATTTACCTATTGACTATGAGTATTATCATGGTGTTGGTTGCAATAATTGTAGAGGTACTGGCTATGTAGGTAGAGCTGCCATTACAGAAATTTTTTTTGTTACTAAAAAAATAAGAGAGTTAATATCTCAGAATGCTCCTTTATCAGAGATTACTGGAGAAGCATATAAATCCGGATATAAGCCTCTTTTAGAAGCAGCTAAAAAGAGAGTTTTATCCGGTATTACAACAGTAGAAGAATTACAAAGGGTGTTAGGATAATGCCCTATTTTACTTATCAAGCATACGATCCGCGTACAAGAAAGATAATAAAAGAAAGTGGAAATTTTTATGATTTATCTCAATTATTTTATTTTTTGAAAAGACAAGGTCTCATTTTAATAAAATTTAAAATTAAAAGATTTTCTTTCTATTTAAGTTTATTTCGCAGAGTAAGTAGAACTGAGCTTGCCGAATTTTGTCGTAATCTTTCCTTTTTGATTAAGGGTGGTGTTCCTTTTCAGCAAGCTCTTTTAGATTTACATAGATCGGTAGAAAATCCTAATTTGCGTAAAGCTATTAGGGATATTATTCAGTATATTAATGAAGGTAGTTCGTTTTCTGAAGCTTTAAAAAAGCATAGCAAGACTTTTGGTCCTATCGTTCAGGCGCTTGTTTCGTTAGGAGAAGAAACTGGTCAGTTAGATAAAACTTTAGAGGATGCAGCGGATCATTTAATGCGAGTTAATGAAATTGTGGTTAATACTAAAAGGGCCCTATTATATCCAAGTTTTATTTTATTTTCAATGACGGGAGCGTTGGTTTTTTGGTTATTTTATGTGTTACCTAAAGTTTTAAGCTTATTTAAAGAATTAAACATTGTTTTGCCTTTACCTACTAGAATTTTAATGGTTTTGGTAAAATTTTTATCTATTTATTGGCCTGTTATTCTTTTGTCTATTTTCTTTTTAATTGTTTTTTTTATCTTTTCTTTACGTTTTTCAAATTCTAGATATCTTTTAGAAAGAATTTCTTTAAAATTACCTTTTATAAGAATAATTTATAGACATTCAATAATGGCATTTTTCTTTGAATATTTATCTCTTCTTTTACAATCTGGAATTGAACTTATTAGAAGCACACAAATTTTAGAGGATAGTATAAGAAGTATTTTTACCAAAAAACTTATTCGAAATTTAAGAAAATATATTATTGATGGTTTTTCTTTTTCTAAAGCTTGTGAAATGGTTGGCTTTTTTAATCCTTTAGAACAAAGGATGATCTATGTTGGAGAGGAAACGGGACGTTTAGTCGAGCAACTTCGTTATTTAGCCGATTATTATTATAGATCTTTAGGAAATCTTGTAGCTACTATGTCAAAGATTGTAGAACCAGTTCTAATTATTGTAGCAGGATTTCTATTTTTGTTGATAGCTTTGGCTCTTTTGGGGCCGATCTATGATTTAATGTCTAATCTAGGGAGTTTTTAATGTTTTACGTTGACTATTTAGAATTTTTTGGTCTTAAAGATTATCCTTTTCGTCTTACCCCTGATACTAAATATTTCTATCCTTCATATACACATAAAGCAGTTTTACATATTTTGACTTATGCTTTAGAAAGAGGAGACGGTTTTTTAGTTGTTGTTGGTGAGCCTGGCGTTGGCAAAACAATGTTATTAAGGTACCTTTTAAATAAAATTAATTCAAAATATCAAACTGCTTTTCTTCTTACTCCTTCTTTGTCTCCTATTGAATTATTACAGGCTTTGTTGGAAGATTTAGGTCTTGATTGTAATAAATCTTCTAAAGAGTTATTACTTCGTCATTTCAAAAA
>JAMOVR010000021.1 GCA_027061945.1 Candidatus Heimdallarchaeota archaeon | reverse complement strand
ACTTATTTTAGTCCCCGTTTATCTTTGGAACATTTTCTATTAGCTTCTAAAATTAAAGAAAAAGAAAGAATAGCTGATTTATTTACTGGTGTTGGAAGTTTTCCTTTACATATTGCTAAAAATACAGATGCAGAAATATATGCTATAGATATCAATGCTAAAGCAATTGATTGTCTAAAAAAAAGTATTGAGTTGAACCAAAGCAAGTTAAAGGGAGAGATTATTCCTATTGTTGAAGATGCAAAAGAATGGTGTGAAAAACAGAAACCGCTTTATTTTGACAGAATAATAATGAATCATCCTAGTCAAAGCTATGAATTCTTAGAATATGCATTAAGAATATTAAAACCAAATGGTATCCTTCATTTTTATTCTTTTGAACCAATATCTCAGTGGCATTGGGGTATATTAAAAAAGCTTCAAAAAAAGATTAACCAACATGGCAGAGAAATAAATGAAGTGATCAATATTAGAAAAGTCAGGCAATATTCGCCAGAAGAATACCATATCTCATGTTCATTAAGAATAAAATAGGTTTTAAACTGTATATTCCAAAATTAGTTTTACAATTGTTTCTGGTTTTTTAAGTTCTTTTTTCATTATCTGAGGCAAATCTTTTGCTACAATCGATGAATGTATTCCAAGTGTTCTTGAACATATATAATCGCTTTTTCTAATCACAATGTCGGTATTATGTGTTAGTGAAAGTTTTTGATTACCATAAAAATAGCCTTTTATCTCATTTTTCCCGACTATAATCCTAAAATGCACTTTTTTGCCCGATCTGATAAATTCTTTTAGTTCCTCTGGCAAGTCTTTTACGCTATAGTCTGCATTTATACCAATTATGCAATTACCTTTAGGCGTTAGATAATCATCTTTTGTTATTTCAAGTGTTGATTTATGACTTGATTTTATATTTGGATGCCCATGTGCAGTAATAATGAATTCTTTTTTCACCTTGTCTTCTTTGTTTATCAAAGATCTTATTAAATATACGATTTATTTTGATTAATTCTGAAAAAGCATTCGGTTTAAAATAGGCGGAGAAATGGCTTAGGTCAGTTCGCCCGTCGAGGATCATTGCGTATAAACGCTCTCGGTGACTCTCTTATCATCATCCCTAAAGCCATTCCTATAAAATAAACTCTAATCTTTTGTTTAGTAAATGAATAATTGAACTTTTCCAAGCTTCTAAAAGTTCAAAGTTATGTTTAATTTTTATTTTTTAAATGATCTTTTTTTACTTATTCTTTGTTTTTCTTATTATCATTAATGCATTATAGATTTCTTTTAGAGAAGATTCAAAATCTGGTTCACACGTTTTATTTTCTTTACCTTCTTGGTGGGTATCAACCATGATTGTAGTTATCCCTACTTTTTTTGCTGCAGTATCTTTTTCGTAATCGTTACCGATCATTACTGCATATCTTGCATCTACCCCAATTTCCCTTAAAATATTAGTATAGTATTTCTCCTGTGGTTTAACATAATAAGAATTTTCTCCTACAGTAATATAGTCAAACCATTGGGGCTCTAATTTACCCCATTTAATTCTTTTTTCAGTAGCAATCCTTGGAAAAACGGGATTTGTTGCAAGAACAGCCTTTCTTTTAAGTGTTTTTATTAATATTATCAGTTTTGAGCTTATGGGGTAACTCCTTACAAAGCGTTTTAAGTTATCAAAGTCTCCATTGTAGAATTCCATGAATCTTTTCAAGGTTTCTTTTTCATCAAGGCCTGCTTTGGGTGCGAAGATATCGATGAATATTTCGATTGCATTCCTTTTACCATCCGTATGGTAGACAGTCTCTTGGATGCTTGACAAAAGAGCATTTCTAAATTCATCTTCATTGGAGAAGACGTCTTTGAAGTGGGGATAACAGTATCTAATATAATCGATGTAGAACGTTTTTGGTGGAAGATCAATTAAAGTGCCATCAAGATCAAATAAAAAGGCTTTGGCGTTTTTCAATGTTTCTTCTAAGTTCACATTTGAAGATTTGATACAATATTCATAAATTATTCCATCCTTTTTAATTACAAATCATCTCTCTTAGTCTTTTTTGAGCAAAGGAAATTATCAATTTAAATCATGTTTCCCTATTTATTATGAATGGACATCGATAAAACAATAAATATTAAAAAACGTATTCTAAGAGATCTTGAACTAAGAGGATTCTTTTTCAGGGACAATGTCAAAAAAGCTTTTTTAGAAACAGACAGAGCAAATTTTGTTCCACCACCACAAATTAATCGCGCTTATATTGACACACCATTACCAATAGGTTATGGGCAAACAATTAGCGCGATACACATGGTGTTAATGATGATATCAAAAGAAACTGGTGATCCACTGCCTGGTGATCATGTATTGGAGATTGGTACCGGTAGTGGATATAATGCTGCAATATTATCTCGAGCTGTAGATCCTAATGGTGAAAACAAAGGTTTAGTTGTTAGTTACGAAAGAATCTTCGATTTAATTATAAATGCAAAACAAAACCTAGAGAAAGAAGGTCTTTTCCCCAATTTGTATTTAATTTGTGGCGATGGAAGCAATGCCATGTTTAAAAAAGAAATTTTTGATTTAATCATTGTTACAGCTGCTTCTCCACAAATTCCTCCCCCACTTATTGATATTTTAAAAGTTGGTGGTAGAATTGTTATACCTGTAGGCTCGAGATATATACAGTCTTTAGTGACAGCAAAGAAAAAAGAAGATGGAACATTAGAGCAAAGAAAAGAATTTGGTGTTATGTTTGTTCCTTTAATTGGGAAACATGGTTTTAAAAATAGATTGTAACTTTTATTGTATTGAAATCAAAAAAAGGCTTAATTTCAAATTGTTTAATAAATATTTCCAAGAAGTTTATTTTAGTTAATGAGTAAATGGTTTTGTGGGAGTCACAGGCTTAGGAGAATTATTCTCAATTAGATATGAAACAGATTTTACGGGATTAAAACGTAGAAAAATTGCTTTAGACGCATTCAATACTATTTATCAATTTTTATCAACTATTCGCCAACCAGACGGAACACCTCTAACCGACTCAAAAGGAAATCCAACCTCTCATTTGTCGGGAATTATATATAGAGTAACAAAATTACTAGAAGAACAAATACAAGTGGTATTCGTTTTTGACGGTGATCCACCTAAACTCAAGTCCGAAACTATCAAAACAAGAAGTAAAATACGTGAAGAAGCAGAAGAAAAGTACGAAGAAGCTCTTAAAGAAGGAGACTTAGCAAGGGCATTTAGTATGGCCCAAAGAACTAGCAAAATAACTAAATCAATTGTAGAAGAGTCAAAAAAATTATTGGAATTATTAGGAATACCTGTAGTACAGGCTCCACAGGAGGGAGAGGCTCAAGCTGCGTGGTTAACGAAGCAAGGTCTTGTTGATTATTGTGGCTCGCAGGATTTTGATTCTTTTCTATTTGGTTCACCCAATCTCGTTAGGAATTTAACCGTTTCTGGCAAAAGAAAATTGCCTAAAAAAAATAAATACGTGCATGTTAAACCAGAAAAAATTTTTTTAGATGAAAATCTAAAAAATCTTGGTATTACAAGAGAACAATTAATTGATATTGCCATTTTAATGGGTACTGATTATAATCCTGGTGGAATACAAGGTTTTGGTCCTAAAAAGTCTTTGAAACTAATAAAAGATCATGGTTCATTAGAAAACGCAATAGAAAAGGGATTAATTTCTCCAGAATTTCCTTGGAAAGAAATTAGAGAAATATTTCTTAATCCTAAGATCATCGAAATCAAGAAACTAGATTTTCGTCCTCCTAAAACAGAAGAAATAATTAAATTCTTATGTGAAGAAAAAGAATTCGCGGAATCACGAGTTAGAAATGCTTTAGAACGAGCGTATAGAGGGTGGGATGAGCTTCATAAACAAGCAAGTTTAGATGATTTTTTCTGATCCAACGCAAATTAACGATATATTAATTCATTTGGATAGACAATTATTCCACGATCTGTGATTTTAAATGGTCTTTCAATCGTTGAATGTTTTATTCCTCTCATTTTTCGTACTTGAAGCGTCCTAATACCTCTCCTCTGGAAAATGTAATCCAAAACGATTACTCCTTGTGCCATAAATTCTTCTACACCGAATCTTGAAACTTCATCTTTTTTCGTCATCTCACTAGTCATAATTGTTGTGCATGTCAATGTCGATAATACTGCACCTAATTTTAGTATCTCTTTCCTAATTGAAACTTCATCTTGTAATGATAATGCTACTGCAGTAATAGAATCTATAACCACTCTCTCGGCACCAATCTCGTCGATTAATTCTATTAACACAGTCAATAATTCATCTACTTCTAGTTCTGTTGTGTATTTTTCATTACTGCTTACACCAGCCCTAGAAGAAAATCCGTCAACCATTGCTAATAGTCCTTGTGATTCTAATTCTCTTAAGTCCCATCCATAGGACATCATGTCGTTGCGTACATTTTCTGGTTTTTCATCAAAAGTAACATAAATCCCGGGTTCATCTTCATTTAAAGCACCATAATAAAGAAATTGAAGTGCGAATGTAGATTTACCTGCACCAGCAGGCCCAGATACTAATGTTAGTCTTTCAGCTGGTAATCCACCACCTAAAATTCTATCTAAACCTTCAATCCCTGTGGGAGTACGTCTTATTCCAACTAGTTCTTCCATAGCCACAAAAATAGAAGGGAAAAACTACCCATTAAGAATTTCCCTTAATAATAATATTATCAACAAAAAATAGTAACTCAGAGTGAATCACTTTTTTCAAAGTATTCATCTAATTTTGGAGGAACAATATCTTCTGCATTCATTTGTGCGATTAATTCTTTTATTCTTTTCCAATTCTGTTTATTACGGTCCCTTAATTCATTAATTCTTCTTTCTAACGCTTCAGTTAGTCGTTCTAAGTCTCTTTTAGCATCTTTTAATTGACGCTTTAATTCTCTTTCTTGTTTTTCCATTTCCATGTTTTTTATTTCTTGTTTAATCCTTTCTCTTCGTTCCCACAATTCTCTAGCTCTCTCCATTCTTTTTCGTAAAGTGTCTCCCGTTAAAATCTCATCAAGTGTTTGTTTTAGACTTTCTTCTTTCTCTTTCTTTAATTCCAATTTATCAATATGGGTAACAATGAGCTGAAAAATATTTCTTAAAGTAGTTTCTGAAGAATTTGCTAATACTTCTACTGGATCCGAAATAAATTTGTCTGCAAGTTTTTGATCGTCCTTATTATAGTCTATTCTGCGTTTTTTAAGCGCTTTCCAAAGTTTTTTGAGACCTTTTTTCAAGTCACTAAATTGTAAATCATATTCTTTTCTTAGTTCATGTATCTGTTCATTGACTTCATTTAGTTGTTTTAATAATTCATGATTTTTTAGCTTCTCCAGTTGCTTTTCAAATTCATTTACAACTAACTTTTGCTTTTCAACATCTTCTTGTTTTTCTTCTATTTTATAGCGTAATTCGTCAATTTCAGCTTTATTTTCTAGAATCTCATCAATAAGGTCAATTACTTCTTCTAACTCTTTTACTGGTTCATAGATTTTTTGCATTTCAGTTTGTAATTTCAGAAGCTCTTTGACGATGTTCTTAATATCTCGATCCATTTTCTTAATTCTCGATGTATACTTTCTCTTATCTTTTAATAAGGGAACATACTTTTGAAAAACATTATCTAAGTGCCCTAATGCCTTCGTAACATTATCAACGTATTTTTTAGTAGCCAGATACGTAATTTCCTCAGGTGGTCTAATTGGTAAAAATGAATTTTTTATTTCTTCTTCGATTTTAACTGAATACTTGTCCATTGCAGGAGATGTGTCTGTTATTTCTTCGTGAAATTCTTCAGCGTCAATAAGAGCCCGGTCAATTTTTTCTTGAACTTTCCTTATTTTACCGCCAATCTTTTTATGAATCCCTGAAAGTTCGTTTTTTATTAGCTCTTTATATGATTCTTTAAGTTGATTCATAGTATTAATAAATTCATCTGATGAAAGATTTTCCGTCATAACTTCCCAAACTGTTTTCAATATGGTTATTTTAATAATTTTTGAGACCTAACTTGAAGGGGTGCGTATGAAAGGAACTATAGAAGCGATCATACTTTCTGGTGGAAAAGGCAAACGTTTAAGAAGCGTAACAATGGATCAAATCCCTAAAGGTTTAGTAAAAATAAAAGAGAGGCCTATTTTAGAATGGCAACTAGTTTGGCTTAGAAAACATGGTGTAAAGCGAATTATTTTTGCGCTTGGTCATTTGGCACATAAAATCCAAGAATATTTTGGAGAAGAATTTGATACCCCATGGGGCAATGTTGAATTAGCATATTCTATAGAAAAAGAAAAGCTTGGTAGTGGTGGTGCCGTAAAATTAGCCCAAAGACTTGTTACTGCAAATGATGTATTTATAATCAACGGAGATGTCTTAACCACGATGAATTTGAACGATCTAATTAATTTTCATGAAGAAAAAAACGCAGAAGCAACAATGGGTCTAGTCAAAATGCGTTCTCCTTTTGGCGTTATTAAAGTGGAAAATGGCGTAATAACAGAGTTCGTTGAAAAACCAATTCTTCCTGTATGGATACATTCTGGTATTGACTTGTTCTCTTCTGAACTTCTCTCCAAGTTTCCTGAAAAAGGTCAAATGGAGGATACTATATTCGTTGAATTAGCCCAACAAAAAAGATTTATGGGTTATGAAGCGCCGGACGATGTTTATTGGTTAAGTATCGATACACAAAAAGAATATGAAACAGCGAATAAAGAGTTCCCATCTACTGAATTACTTCCTTAATCATAATTTAGCACCACAATGAGGGCAATATGCTTGATTTTTATCAATTTTATTGAAACAATTCCAACATGTAACGCTTTGCTTTTTTCCACTTTTAGCATTATTAGCAAAATATTTGAGTAACTGATATATTTTTCTTTTTTCTCCTTCTTTCTTTTTTTTACGCCATTTAGAGTAATAAACTGGGCTCATAATAATTAGATAAAATAATATTGCTAGCAAAATTAAAACAATTATTAGCCCTATTATCCCCAAATACATTGTTATTTCTTCTCGTATCCATGAAAAAAAAGAAACAAATGAGGTTAAGAATAATACAAAAATAAATATCCAATACATTTTATAATAACTAAATCCATTATCACTTTCTGATCCTTTCTGTTTTTTTGCTTGAGAGTGTTTTAGGAAAGTTAATATTGATGGTTTTATTCCAACCTGATCTTCAGATAAAAATTTGATTCTAACTAGGTATTCTTGTTTTGATGGGATCTCGATTTTCAAATAATTTTTTATGTTCCTTTTTTTTACAATAATTGTGGTCTCATATTCTGTTGGGTTGTAATAATATTCAGCTTTATATCCATTTTTTTGAAGAAAATCAATAATCTCTTTACTAATTGTTCTTATGTCTTTTTCAGTAACGAATTTTATGGTCTCAATTTCTTGTTCTGAAAAATTATTATTCATCTAGTAGACTATGTCTGAAAGTCCTATAATTATCTTTGTATATCTTTTATTATTAAATCTATAAATAATTAAATTTATAACATATTTCACTATAAAAAACAATTTCTAAGTAGATTGACATGAAATTCCATTTGTTCACCGCTGAAATTATAAACTTTTACTACTATTTAGGAACAGAACAGAGTTTCTGTATTAATAATAGAATCGATAAAAAATAGTTGAGAGGTATGTTTTATGAGTAAAAAAGTCAAAATCGCAATAGCCGGATTAGGTAATTGCGCATCATCAATTATCCAAGGCTTAGAGTATTACAAGGATGCTGATGATGACCAATTTGTCCCAGGGCTAATGCACGTTAGATTCGGAGATTATCACATCTCTGACGTAGAAGTAGTTGCCGCTTTCGAAGTAAATGAAAGAAAAATCGGTAAAGACGTATCAGAAGCTATTTGGGAACATCCTAACTGTGCAAGAAAATTTGCTGATGTCCCTCATTTAGGTGTTGAAGTCCTACCAGGACCAATCCTTGATGGTGTTGCTCCTCATATGAGGGAATCTTTTCACGTCTATGATGAAAGCAAAATCTCGCCAGTAAACGTAGCCGATGTCTTAAAAGAAAGTGGTGCTGATGTCTTAATTAATTTTACTCCCGTAGGCTCTGAAGAAGCATCCCGCGCGTATGCACAAGCTGCTTTAGAGGCAGGAGTAAGTTTAGCTAATGGTATCCCAACTTTCATTGTCAGTGACCTTAACTGGGCTAAAAAATTCAAAGACGCTGGTATTCCCGTAGCGGGTGATGATATTAAAAGCCAACTTGGAGCTACAATATTACACCGTGTATTAATGAAATTAGCACTTGATCGTGGTATTCGAGTTACTGAAACCTTCCAACTAAACGTAGGTGGTAATACCGACTTTGAAAACATGAAATACGAAAACAGATTACATACTAAACGTATTTCTAAAACTCAAGCGGTGACTTCTATTCTTCCATATGAAGTGCCTACTCGTATCGGTCCAAGTGACTATGTCGAATTTCTACAAGACGAGAAAGTGTGCTATATCACTCTAAAAGGAACTAATTTCGGTGAAAACCCCCTTGAAGTGCAATTAAAGCTTTCTGTTCAAGATAGTCCTAATTCTGCAGGTGTAATGATTGATGTTGTTAGAGGATTAAAAATCGCTAGGGATCGTGGCTTAGCTGGCCCAATATATACATTATCAGCCTATAGCTTTAAACATCCACCAGTACAAATACCTGACTTTGAAGCAAAAGAGCTACTTGAACGTTTCATCAAAGGAGAGGACGATAAAGAATTAGCCAAGCCATATCTATCCCAATTTCCATTGGAGTAAATAGAAAAAATTGACAAGGAGGAATACAAAAATGATGAAAATAAACGTTGCAATTGCAGGTGTCGGCAATCTTGCCGCGGGATTAGTTGAAGCCCTTCAGTTCTATCAAGAACATGACGCTACAAAACATGGCGTCCAATATCCTTCTCTTGGTGGGTACTTGTTAAAAGACATTAATATTGTTGCGGCTTTTGATATTGATGCAAGAAAAGTAGGAAAAGATATCACAGAAGCCATTAGAATCACTCTCAATAAAAGAGAACCTTTTGTAAAAGATCTAAAGCCTTTAAATGTTAAAGTACTAAAAGGTCCTCTCGAAGATGGGATTTCAGAGATGACTAAAGAATTCATTCCAATCTCTGAAGAATCAGAAGTAGATATCGCGGAAGTTCTGGACAAAACCAACGCACATATACTTATCATTGCGTTACCCACTGGTGCAAATAAAGCGGTATACAAATATGCTGAAGCTGCAATAAAAGCAGATGTTGCAGTTATCAATGCAACACCTACGCCGTTAGCCAGGAATCCAGTATGGGCTAAAAAGTTTAAACAGGCGAAAATACCTTATGTGGGTGATGATCTACAATCTAAAGCCGGTGGAACAGTTTTACACAAAGGTATTCTTGATGCTTTAAACGACCAAGGAGTAAGAGTAATCAATACTTACCAACTTGATGTATCTGGTGGTTTTGAAGGATTAAATACTTTAGATGTTGAAAGAAGAACTCTCAAAAGACAAGTTAAAGAAGATACTATTCGCAGAGCAATGCCCTATGATCTAAATATTGCAAGTGGAACAACAGACTACTTAGAATTTTTGGGTGATAGGCGTATTGGGCATTTCTATATCTATGCTAAATATTTCATGGATGCACCACTAAAAATTGATATGAGGATGGAATCTTATGATTCTCCTAATGGTGCAGCAACACTTGTAGACACTATTAGAGCATTACAAATTGCGAGGAACTTGGTAATGTCTGGGCCAATAAATGAAATTAGCTCTTACTATTTCAAACAGCCTCCAATTATTTTAAATAGAACTCGAGCAAAAGAACAGTTTGAACGCTTCATTAACCAGTATTAATATATTTAAAATAAAGTTTTTATCTCCTATTTTTCTTTATATTTTTTGAATATAACTTCTAACTTTTAATCAAGTATATTATCTGCGGGCTTATAACCTCAATCTCATCATGATATGACGCGTTATTTTTTAATGAAAATAATAATTCTTTTGCTTTTTCTAAATCCCCCTCTTTTTTATATAGATAATATAAAGAAGCTATTAACTCCAACTTCTCGGGGTTATAACAAATTTTATCCCCCAATTTCTGTATTGTGCTCTTAATTGCTTTTAGTAATAGTAATTCTCTTTCACTTAATTTCTTTCCGAGATAAAGCTCAATTAACTCATTATTACGATTAATACTTATTTCACCATTCTTAAGAGAATATTTAAGTAACTTGTAATTTACTGCTGTGTGAAAAACGGTCTGCAATGTTGGAGAAAAAGGACCAAAATGAAACCATTTAAACTGCCAGATACTAGTTTTTGCTTGAGCTTGGGATAAATAAATAATTTTTTGGAGTGATTTATGTGTTTTAATAACCTTGTTCTCATCTATTATCTTCATTAGTAATGCTAGTTGGTTTGAGGTTATTGGCATCGTTATCAAAGTATAATGAAAAGTTGAGGTTATAAGTTCAGATAATACTCGGATAAACCATATCTAATATCAAGAAAAAAGTAAAGTTAAAATTTAGTTCTATCGACGGGAAATCCCCTTCTACAGGGTGGGGGATAAAATTAAAGCCGATACGAACACTCTTTTATAGTTGTGCCTTACTATTGATAACTTTGAAATATGACTTAAACAGGGATTCGCATTCACTATATTATATTCGCTATATTACCACCTAATATTTGTTGTAAAATACAGAAGAAAGGTCATCACTTTCAATAGCTAGTATTCTCACCGCGATATCTAAGATCTTTCTTATTTTTTGTTTTATTAGGTCATCAATTTCTGGTCTAAGCTAATAATAAAGACCATGTCCACATGTTATTCAAGTCAACTCCTAAAGAAATACTCTGAACCATTTTTTATAATAAATAAAGGAAGTGGTTTTGGGGTGAGTCTTCTTGATGAAGCAGGAAGCCACTTGCGAAAGCAAGGGGTAGTTCACTTAATATGTTATCATATTTTTATTCATATCCAACAGTTTGTTTTATCAAAATTTTTGCTTTTTTCAATGTTAACTATTAAATTCGTTCGGTAAAAGGATTTTAATAATCTGGTTTTGAATTTCAATATCGGTGTGCAATAAGTGAAAAAAAACACAATTACACCTATGCTAAAACAGTATTGGGCGGTAAGAAACAAATTAGACGATGATACTATACTTTTCTTCCGAATGGGTGATTTCTATGAGTTATTCTTTAAAGACGCAGAGATAGGGGCAAAAGAATTAGGAATAGCACTTACTAGCAGAAAAACCAGTGGGTCAAATTACCCATTAGCAGGAGTACCCATAAGATCTGCCGATAGTTATATTGCACGCTTAGTTAAAAAGGGCTATAAAGTAGCAATTGTAGAGCAATTAGAAGATCCTGCTTTGGCTAAAGGAGTTGTTAAAAGAGACTTAGTCAGAATAATAACAAAAGGGACTATTGTTGAAGAAGGAGTATTAAAGGAAGATGAAAACAATTTTTTGGCATCTATAATAATCATTTCTAAAAGAAAAAATAATTACGACGTTGGGCTAGCCGTTGCAGACATAAGTACTGGTGATGTTTACTATGCTCATTTTTCAGGGAAAAAAGCGATTGATAATTTACAAAGTGAAATAGCTAGATTAAGTCCCGCAGAAATATTGCTACCTAGAAAAGCAGAAGAAAACCCAGAACATTATTTAGGTTTTAAACTAGACCAAGAAGTTAAGATCACTTTCGTAGAAGATTACTGGTTCGATCCATCGTTAGCTGAAAACAAGATCAAAGAAACATGGGAAGTAGCAGGAGTTGAAAGTTTTGGTCTAAAGCCGAATTCACCAGAAACTGCAGCATTAGGATCTATACTTCGGTATTTAGAAGAGAACTTATTAACAAAAGTATCTAACTTGAAATACCCCCGTCAAATACGCCCAGAGAATTATTTAATGTTGGACAGAACTGCTATTCGCTCCTTAGAACTTATAAGAAACATGTTTGATGAAACGAAAGAAGGCAGTTTACTATCAGTTTTCAATCATTCATTAACGCCTATGGGGGCTAGAAAATTAGTACAGACTATACTAAAACCATTAAGAAAGCCTGAAGAAATAAAGAAAAGACTTGACGCCGTTGAAGCATTAATAAATGATTCTGTAAATCACCATTCATTAAGAGCAGCGCTTTCAAACGTTTCAGACTTAGAAAGACTTGCTACTCGAATTTCATTAAACACCGCGAAACCTCCTGAGCTTGTGGCGTTAAAAAATTCTTTAATGGCATTACCATTAGTAAAGTCTACTTTAAAGTCATTTGATAATAAATTGTTAAATCAATATAGTACGCAAATTGATGTTGCGGAGGACATTGTTGAGGAACTCGAACGTGCGATCCAAGAGGAACCATCACGTCTACTAACAGAGGGAGGAATCATAAAAGACGGTTATGATCCGGAACTTGATAATTATCGTAAAATAATGCGTCAAGGAAACAAGCTCCTTGAAGAATATCAAGAAAAAGAGAGAAAAAGAACTAATATCCCTAACTTGAAAATAGGCTTCAATAGAGTATTTGGTTATTATATTGAAGTATCAAAATCGCATTTATCAAAAGTTCCTCCAGATTATATTAGAAAACAATCTCTAACCAATGCTGAAAGATTCATTACTCCAGAACTTAAAGAATTAGAAGAAGAGCTTCTAACTGCTGATGAAAAAGCCAAAAAAAGAGAAGAATTTTTGTTTTTAAACCTTAGAGAACTTTTGAAACAACATGTCCACAGGATACAGAAATCTTCAGAAATAATTGCGATGATAGACGTGTTATCATGTTTTGCAAAGACTAGCGAAGAAAATGATTACGTTAAACCTGAAGTAGACGACTCAGATGTAATAGAGATCGTTGATGGAAGACACCCTGTATTAGAACAAATTTTAGATCCGGAGCCATTCGTTCCAAATTCATTATTTATTAATAAAACAGATTCAAGATTCCTAATAGTTACAGGACCGAACTTATCAGGTAAGAGCACTTACCTTAGGCAATCTGCATTAATAATAATAATGGCACAAGCGGGATGTTTTGTTCCTGCTAAAAAAGCAAGAATTGGTGTGGTCGACCGCATTTTTACTCGCATAGGTGCCTTTGATAATATTGCGAGAGGACAGTCTACTTTCATGTTAGAAATGCAGGAATGCGCCAACATATTAGCTAACACTACTGGTCGTTCTTTTATCGTTCTTGATGAGATAGGGAGAGGGACAAGTACCTATGATGGATTAAGCATTGCTTGGGCAATAGCAGAAGCATTACACGATATGAAAGACCCTCCAAGAACAATTTTAGCAACGCATTATCACCAGTTATCTCAGTTAGAACAAATAAAAGAAGGAGTAAAAAACTATCATACTAAAATAGAATTTCAAGGAGAAAAACTGGTTTTTGTAAGAAAAATACTACCAGGTAGCACTGACAAGTCATTTGGGATACAAGTAGCAAGATTAGCAGGGATCCCAGAAAAAGTGACAAAAAGAGCACAAAAGATCCTTGAAATCATAGAAAGTGGAAGTTATGACCCATCTGTTCTTCCTAAAAAAGTAATGGAAGAAACAAAAAAACAAGGGATGCCATTTCAACCAACATTACTGGAATTTTTAGATGAAACAAAAACTGAAGCTATTACTATAGAAAAAACAAAAGAACCCCTTATTAAAGAAAAAAACATTTATCAATTTACTAAGGAAGAACAAGAAGTCATAGAAACCCTCCTTAATCTAAATATCAACAAAATAACGCCAATCGAAGCCTTAAATATTTTAGCAAAACTAAAAGGGCTCCTTGAAAAAAACTAGTTTGATAGGAGAAAAGAAAGAATGGCATATAGAAAAATAATTCGCTTAGACCCGAATACAATTAAAAGAATTGCTGCAGGAGAAGTAGTAACTCGTCCAGCAAACGTGGTAAAAGAATTGGTGGAAAATAGTCTAGATGCGGAGGCCACAAAAGTATCTATTTCAATAAAAAATGGGGGGAAAACATTAATTGAAGTAGTAGACAATGGCACGGGAATACCTCCAGAAGAAGTAGAGCTTGCCTTTGAGCTTCATACAACTAGCAAAGTCTATTCACCCGATGATCTTAATCACCTAATTACTTACGGATTTAGAGGGGAAGCATTAGCTAGCATCGCAGCAGTAAGTATCGTGGAAATATGGACCACTTATAAAGACAATAACACGGGGGTATATTTATTACTTGAAGGTGGGACAATAAAAGAAAAGAAAGAAATTCATCGAAAAAGAGGTACTACCATAAGAGTCCGAGACCTTTTTTTCAACACCCCCGCTCGAAGAAAATTTATGAAAACAGATACCACTGAGAGATCTCATATTGTAAATGTTGTTACAAGTATTGCATTAGCTAGACCAGAAATCCAAATAACGTTAACAGAGGGAACCAGAAATATTATTAACGCCCCTCCCAGAAAAACTCTTCATCAAAGGCTTTATGATATTTTTGGGCCTAATGTAGCTACACATTTTATAGAATTGAATCCTTCGCCAATATTTAAAGGATATATAACAGACCCTGAATTTAAAGCGAAAGACAAATCAATGCAGTATTTTATGGTCAATAAAAGACCGATAACTTCACTTTTACTTTCCAATGCACTAAAAACAGGATATGGGACATTCTTAATGACTAGGCAATATCCTGGTGGAGTTATTCATGTAGAACTGCCTCCTGAAGAAATTGATGTAAACATACATCCGGCAAAATTGGAAGTCCGATTTAAAAATGAAGAAAAGGTATTTGAAGAGCTAAAACAAATAGTATGGGAAACTCTTAAAGAAAAAACTGGTGCAAGAATCATCCCCGAAGCGATTAATGAAACAAATAGGGTGATAAAAAAACAATCGTCATCATCCATTTTTGCCACAAAAAGCCGGATCTCAAGTCGATCATCATTTCCAGCAGAAGAAAAGATCACGTTTAATAAAAAATATTCTCCTCAACAACCAACTTCAGAAAGAAAAAAACAGCACCTAAAACTTGATTTTCAGTCAACACTATCAGAAACACAAACGGTAACCACAAAACCGATACATCATTCTCTGCCTGGAAATATAAGACTCTTGGCACAAATATTTAAGAAATACTTCATAGCAGAAACAGAAGGAGAAATGATCCTTATAGACATGCATGCTGCACATGAAAGACTTAACTATGAGAAAAATTTGAAGATTTTAAATCAAAAAGCAACAATACAAAAGCTTCTACAGCCAATAGTGCTTGACTTACCTCCAACCCATCTTGCAGAAATCGAAAACAAAAAAATAGAGTTACAAACCATTGGGTTTGAGTTTTATGTAGAAAACAATAAAGTTCACATAACGGGCTTGCCGGGTATTTTTCCAGCAAAAATAGGTCCAGATGAAATATTGGAGATATTATTAGAAGTATTAAGTAATAGTCTTGAAAAAACTGAAGATCGAGAACACTTTCAGACAACGGAGGAATATCTAAAACATTTAATAGCAGCAAAAACCGCTTGTTTCTATTCATTAAGAGCAGGAGATCAACCAACATTACAACAATTTGCTAGAATATTAGCAGAACTTAGAACTTGTGAAAAACCATTAATATGTGCTCATGGACGGCCGGTAATTATTAGATTCCCTGAAACATGGTTAGATAGAAAATTTCATAGAATCACTTAGAAAAAGTTGGTAGCCCCGGGGAGATTCGAACTCCCGTTGCCGGATCCAGAGTCCGGAGTCATGGGCCGCTAGACCACGGGGCTATCTATTTTCACTTCGTTATTCTCATTATAGTAATTCCTTTAAAAAATTATCAGCCACGGCAAAACAATAAAGATCAGTTTGTCTATAGAAAATATCCTTTAAACGGTAAAACAATAGAAATGTTACAAACGATAATTAAACTTTAGGGAAGATATCTCCTCAGGTAATTCACCCACTGCGGCTGCTAATACTCCAGGACCACCATGACTTGCTAAAATCGAACCGAGTCTACCAATTAAGTAAGATGGTGGATTTAAACGTTCACGTACTTCACTTACAACGAAACGAAGATCTTCAATAGTGTTAAGATCTGCAGTTAGAAAAACAAGCCTTTCAGGATCAATTTTAGAAGATCTCTTAGAAAGAGCTTTCACTAATACTTTTAAGGCTCTTTTTCGGCCACCAAATACTTTCTTATATGGCTTAAATACTCCTGCGGTAGTGAACTCAAGAATAGGTTTTGTACCCATAATTGTTCCGAAATACTCTTGAGACCAATTAATACGCCCTGAACGACGAAGATAATGTAAAGAATCAAAAAGTGCAAAAGTACTTACAGTGTCCCGTGTACGGTCAAGAATAGGGAGAATCTCTTCAATGGAATATCCGTTTTCTCTTAACTGTACAGCCATAGTTACTAACAATCCAGTAATAACACTTAGACCCTTAGTATCATGAACAACAATGTTGGCATCATCAAACATATCTGCTGCAATTTTAGCGCTTTGGTATGTTCCCGAAAGCTCTTTCGTAATTGTTAAAATAAGGACTTCATTGTATGTTTCTAATGCATTACTTATTGCTTCATAAAAATGGGCGGGAGGTGGCTGAGAAGTTCTAATAACTTCTCCTTTTTTCTGCCACTCAAAGACCTGGTCGATAGTTATAGTTCCATCGTCAGGATATTCGGTTCCATCTTCCCTTATAACCATGCAGGGAGCGACGTAAAAACCGGGTTTTTTCATT
>JAMOVR010000020.1 GCA_027061945.1 Candidatus Heimdallarchaeota archaeon | reverse complement strand
GTTTGACCTCAGGGTCTGGTGCTGCCATTTTCACTCCCGCATTATGCCACACATTCCCAGAAGAGGCACTCCACTCATTATTAGTCCAACTAAAACTAAAAAAAACCAAAATTTAATTCTCCTTTAAGAGTTGCCGAAAAATGAAAAAAGAAAAAACACAATAAATGCATTAGTGGGAGGGGAAAATGAAGAATATATTAATATTAGTATTTCTATGTCTACTATGGATCATACAACTACAAAATCTATCCTGGGCCACCATCTCAACTCATAGTTTTACAAATTTGCCAGGCCGAGGAACATATCCCCAAACAATAATTGTAAAAAATAAAACAATACTGATTGACTTGTCTCCTATTAAAAACACACGAAACATATATCGAGCCCATCTTTTCATAAATGTTGACCCTTATTGGCCAGATAGATTCCAAAAAGTTCCCGAAGAAAAATTTTGTCTAACAACTAATATTTATCCCAATAAGTGTTTACCAACAGTACCACCTAGACACATTTACTTTGACCTAACAAGAGAAGTGAAAGAAGCAACACAAAAAGGGATAACTATGCTAGAAATAAAAATGAAAACGGCTCCTGCACATGGCTTCGGAAAACCCACCTGGCATAAAGATAAAAACAATAATTCCCTAATACATCTTGATATAACCTGTGATCTTCCCTTACCTAGTAAGGCTCCACAACCAGAAATACCAGTATTTAAAAAAGTTTATAGCAAAGATGGAGACACTCTTTTATTATGGAGCGATCCTTCACCATTAACTACTAAAGAGAATATAACAGTGAAAGAATACAAATCCCTCCTTAAAGAAGCAGAAGGACCACCTCATCAGGTTCGTTTTCGCATTTATAGAAGTAAGATACCTATCACACCAGAAACCATCATTAATGCTAATCTTATAGATGAAGTAGATCCTCTCACAGTGTGGAATGAAGAATTTTTAGGGCAGTGGTGGACAAAAGAAAATGCAAGTGTTCCACGGATGCCTTTCGAAGACGAAAAGATTGCTCAACCAGGAGATAATATTTATGTTTACCATAATAAAAAAAATGGGGAGTTTTATTATGCTGTTGTAAAGGTCCTCGATGGTCAAGAGAATCTAGACAAAATTTTTTTAGGAAAAAATTCATTAAAAGAGCCTGTAAGAGAAGCTCCTGGACCAGGTTTAGTTCTTTTACGTAAGAAAGAAATTAGAAACGAATTTTATTATGTAAAAGGGCCTATAGAGTTGAATTTCTTTGTTAGATGGGAAGCTCCTCCTAGGGCCAATATGCCATCTACACCCTTTAATTATCTCGTAGCACGTTCTTTAAACCCAAAACACCAGCCGAATAATGGAAAACATCCCGTAAATATTAATCTTCATTGTTGGGGAGGATCCCTACTTTCAGGTTTTTTGTGGTGGTACGAAGCTGAAAATGGTTCCTTATTAGTTACTACTAATCAACGTCCATATGACTGGTGGACAGGCTATAACGAAGCAATGGGCACATACCTGAGTTTTTCTGATCATCCCGTTTATAATTATACACAAAAAAGGATCGAATCTTTTTTAAAAGATGTCGTTTTTAAAAATTGGCCCATAAATAAAGAAAAAATTATTTTATCTGGAAATTCTATGGGAGGAAGTGGAACTATTATGTGGGGTCTCAGGCGTCCAGATCTTTTTGCTTACATTATAGGAAATGTAGGGGTATATATCCCAGCAGAAAGCCCGATATTTACTAAAAGTTTTTATGAAGTATATGGAAACCCAGCTTGGCCGGTAAAATACGTAGGGACAGATCTTACCCCTTATGAATATTGGGACACAAAACGTTTCCTTTATGAAAATCCTTCAATAGAAACCCCTTTCATAATCTTTGCCAATGGAAGAAACGATAATGCAATAGGCTGGTCACAAGCCTGGAAAGTAGCTAAAGCTCTTCAGGAAACAAAAAAACCTGTAGTCTTTCGTTGGACCATGGAGGGACATTCAACAAGAGCTCATTTCCCTGGAGGGGGAGACCGCTGGCCTACACTTAATATTGAAAAAAAGAGGTCACTTCCCGCTTTCAGCAACTTTTCTCTGGATGATCCTTTAGGAAATACTCCTGACGATGCTCCCGAGAGAGGATCCCTTAACTATTATCTCCTCTGGAAAGCAAAGGATATTGTAGATGTAACCAATAGATGGGAAATCACTATTTATCTCTCTAAAAAAGCTCCCAAAAATTTTGCTAGCGTTGATATAACACCAAGAAGACTCCAAGAATTTAAAATCCAAAAGGGAAAAATCTATTATTGGGAAAATTTTAGTTTAAAGGAAAATAAAGTTACCCAAAGTGGTACAATAGTTCCTGACAAATTCGGTTTACTAACTATAAAGAAATTTTTAGTTTCCAAAACAGGAAATATATTAAGAATTTTTGCTGATCACAAAGAGAACAATCTTAAAGTTTTGGAAAGATTAGAAGAAAGAAATTTTTCTAAAAATACAGAAGATATCCCTACACAGCTCTCATCAAAAACTCAACTCTTTGCCAATAACAATATATCTAAAAATGGAAAAATAGTTATATCTCCTTTAGATGCTAATTTTCTATCTGAACTAATTAATAGAGTCCCAGAAGGGACAACTATCTATCTAAAAGATGGCGAATATAAAATATCGAAAACTTGGCTTATAAATAAAAATAGAATCAGTTTACGTTCTTTATCTGGCGATCCAGAAAAAGTTATTATTACAGGAGATTATAAAATAGGAGAACTCATAAACATCCAGGCCTCAGAAGTTACTCTTAATGGCTTAACCTTAAAGAACGCTCTTTACCATGCAATCCATATTGGTGGAGGAGCTCATAAAGTACGCCTAATTAAATTACACATTTTAGATTGTGGAGAACAATTAATAAAGGTTAACCCCAACAAAGAAGGCAAAACAAACGACTATGGTTTATTAGCTAATTCCATTTTAGAATTTACTGACGAAGGAAGAAAAAAAATAAAAGACCCCTTTAAGAATGGATCTTGTTATACCAGTGCCATTGATATACTAAAAGCTCGAGGATGGCACATTTCAGAAAATATATTCAGGAATATTTATTGTGAGTCTCAAAAAAAATTCCCACAAACAGTTCTTGTTTGGCAAGGATCGAGAGATACTATAGTAGAAAAAAATTACTTTATTAATTGCCCTATAAGCATACAGTTTGGTCTTGGATGGACAGACACAAGAGTCTATACTGACTTGAACTATACAGCTCCTCACATTGCTGGAATAATTCGCAATAACTTTATTTTTGTCGATGAAAATCACATCCTTGATACTGGAATAGGATTGTGGGGAGCTAAAGACACTATTATAATCAACAACACTATATATACGAGAAAAATGGAAAGTTTTACAAGTATAGATTTAAGATTTCCTGAAACTGAAGCCATTGTTTGGAATAATTTACTTTTTAAACCACCATTATTAAGAGAAGGAGCTTCCGCAAATATTAAAGCAAATATTGAAGCAGAAGATTTCTGGTTTATAGATCCTGAAAATGGAGATCTCCACTTAAAAGAAGATTGGCCAGAAATTATAGATAAAGGGGAAGCACATTATTCAATAAAATTTGATATTGACGAAGAAAAAAGAGAAGGTTTGCCCGATATTGGAGCAGATGAGTGGACAGGTATATCTTTAAAGCTTGATCAAATGGACAAGAAAAGACTTATTGTGGGAGATTCAGTAGTGGTATGGGTTGATATATTTCCTCAAACAACGTACAAAGAACTTTTCTTATGGGCGGAGACCCCAAATGGAAAATGGTGTTACAATTTTGAAGACTGGATCCCTTGTAATGATAATTTGCTTGGTATGAAAGTTATAACAGGAAGTTACCCTATTTTTCATAATTTCCAGATTCCTGGAACTTACAAAATTTTCTTAGCTTCAGATAAACAACTTGACGGAACTTTAGAAGAGGGCCCAATTTTAAAACTAAAATTAAAGGTTTACCCACAATAAAATTGTAATAAACGGGCACCACTTTTCTCACCAAAAATTTATTATAAATTTAAGTGGTGCCCCTGATATCTTTCTAAGTTTGTTTTAAGTGTTTTTAGAGATATGCCGGAACTCATGTGAAGTTTGTGTAATACGTTCAAAACCTTTATAAGTTATAAGGTAAGTGTCTTCTATCCCGATAACCCCCAAATCCGGCACGTGA
>JAMOVR010000019.1 GCA_027061945.1 Candidatus Heimdallarchaeota archaeon | reverse complement strand
AGTAGTTCATGCAATGAAAATTTGGCAGGAAACCCACCAATAGAAGTGGTGGGATAAATACACATCATGAAAATTAATAGAACCCATATAATTGAGTTAATAGGAGCGGGCGGTATTATCGTAGGGGCACAGTGAATACAAGCACGAAATAGCATGTACCTTACACATAATTACACAATATGCCGAACCACACGATTTTAGCCATGGAAGTAGCCAGTAACGTAAGTTATAAACCCAAAATGATTAAAAAATTTAAATTTAAAATAATAATTTCTTTAATTTCTATTTAATTTAAATATTTTTTGTGCATTTTCATAATTTTCTTGTTTTAACATGTTAATAATAACTTTTTGTATCATCATGGGATCAGAAAAATTCATGAAATGATTTCTAAGGGATATCTTTTGCGAGGGACCTATTTTAAATTTTTTTTCTAATAATGATAATCCAAGCGTAATGATTCCTTCTTTCATTCCTTCTTTTTTTCCTTCTTTTTTTCCTTCTTTCATTCCTTCTTTATATGATTCTAGTTCTGTAATATCGATTCCCAATATTCGCAATTTGATCTCACTTTTTATATTTTATCCGTAGTATTTTTAAAGCTTCGTTATAATTATTTTGTTCTAACATTGATTTAAGAATTTCTTGGAGGATTATAATGTCTGAGATCTCCAATAATTGTTTCTTTAATTGAGACAATTCATCGGAATCAAGATTAAATTTTTTTTCTAATAATGATAATCCAAGCGTAATGATTCCTTCTTTCATTCCTTCTTTTTTTCCTTCTTTCATTCCTTCTTTATATGATTCTAGTTCTGTAATATCGATTCCCAACATTTCGTTCACCTTTTTATATAATAAAGGAGTTAACCCCCTTAATTGACAAACTATTTCTAATTTGGAAATTGAAATTCTTAATTTTTCCGAAAAACCGTAATAATTACTTAATAATTTAAGAATTTTTGTAACCAATGTTTCAGCATCATCAAAATGGCCAAGTACGGCTAGGATCGCAATATTGGGATTATTATTGATCAAAAAAGTATCTGCAGAAATTTTTGAAACATCTATAATTTTAAAAGAATAATTTAGATGAGAAAAACTTTTTATTTCGTTAAAACTTTCTTTCATCTTTAATTCTTCATTTCCAATATAGATAACTACTTGAGAAGGAAATTCCTTTTCTCTTTCATAAATATCTAATGCATACCTAAGCATTCTTTGAGGCATAGAGAGATCATTGTTGGTCTGGAATTCTATATGAAAAATCTCCTCTCTTTCCTGTGCGATACCCATTTTATACCTAGTTCTCGCAAGAAAATCAACATGGCGACTACTAACCTGAACTCTAGGGAATTCTCGTTCTACAAGTTTTATTGATAAAGGTTCTAACCCTAACAATGCCTTAAACATATCTTGAGAAAAGTCTTCCATTATTCTTTTTAGTAACGCATCGAAACGTTTATTGCGTTTGTTTAATAATTTAATGTTATTATCTTTAGTAAACTTTTTATTCGGGGGATAATTCATTACCAATCTTTATTAAACTTTTAAATATAAAAATTAATTAAAAAATAACATAGTAAAACTTAACTTTTTCAAAAAATTAAGAATTTTTCTTAAGTTGCCTTTTAATCTTATTTATTTCTCTAAATCTAAGAGGATATTGTATATTATTTTGATAGAGAAATTGTGATGGTTTTTAAGTCTTTATAATATTTACTTAATACTTGATAATATTCTATCAAAGGATCTCTTGGGAATGAGAATGGAGAATCTAATCTAAGAGTTATAAAAGATGATGTTGTACATTTATTTAATTTATTCTCAATATATTATCTTAATTATTATCGTTTTTTTATTCTCAATTTTAATAGGTAATTATTTAATGATAAATGAAGGTTCTATAATTAATTTTATCTATCTTAGTTGTACTATTTTTGGTTTTTATTACAAATTTTTAATTCTATTTTTAAAAAACTTAGAAAAAGTAATTATCTGTGTTTTCCATCAAATTTGTAATGAGTAAATTAGATTTAGACGAATTAATGCGGTTGCCTACAATTTATGGTGGTTTTCTCTCACCTGACGGAGAAAAAATAGCATTGATGATTCATCGTTACCATGAAAATCTAGATGTTTTTATAAGTAGTACTGATCGTAAAGGATTTAGTGAGTTGACAAATACTAAAGAAGCCACTAGATTTAAGGATTGGTCTAAAGATTCAAAGTCTATAATTGTTGTTGAAGATAAAAATGGGAATGAAAGAGATGTTTTATATCAAGTCTTTTTAGATGAACCTAATAATCTACATCCGTTGACAATGAAAGATCCTCCCTACTTTTTACGTGGTGGTTCAATTTCTCCAAGTAATAATTTTTTGGTTTATGCGGTCAATTATGATTTTGAGCGGAAAAAGGTTTTAGAAGAATTTAGTATTATTGTTCATGATCTTGAGACCGGTGATATCTTAGAAGTAGCTCGCACAAAACGTCCGGGTTTTGTTATTCCTAAACTAAGTCCCGATGGTAAAACCATTCTATACAGTAGTAGCGATCGTGATCCCTCGGGGTTGCAATGGTGGGTAGTAAATATAGACGGTAGTGACAATAGGGAAGTATTGAATTTTGGTGATAAAGGAAAAATTGAGGCTACTTGGCTATTTGATGGACGAGTTGGGTTTGTTACTGATACGCTGGAAGGCGTTCTACAAGAAGGTGGTAGTATTGGTCTGCTAGAAATTTCTAAAGGTGATATTGAGTGGATTGTCAATGCACATAAAAAAACAATGTTTTTTGAGAACGTAAGAACGGTTCTAAACGCTCCTTATATGGTTGCAATAGAAGTTAGAAATGCTAGAGTAATTCCTTATATTATTGATTTAAAAAGAAAAGAAATGATAAATTTAGAAGTAGAATTTGGTAATCTTTATCCATTAGGTCCTATACAAGATGATAAATGGGTTGGGCTTTTTTATAGTTCTAAATATCCTGCAGACTTGTTTATTATTCCTTTTAAACAGGACATTATTTCACCTGAGAAGGACTTTTTTAACATCACTGATGTACTTTCACATAGTAAAATAGAAAGAGAGGATCTAGTTCAAGCAGAAGGATATTGGTGGGAATCTGTAGATGGATTAATGATTCATGGCTGGATATACCAATCTAAAACACCTAATGGGAAGACCATCGTTTATGTTCATGGAGGGCCAACTAGTCATTCTGAAGACGCCATTAATCCATTCATACAATACGTTTGTTCTTTAGGATTCAACGTTTTTGATCCTAATTATCGAGGAAGTACTGGATATGGTATTCATTTTAGGGAGTTAATAAAAGAAGATGGTTGGGGTGGTAAAGAACAAGAAGATATTAGAACAGGCATAGAGTCTTTAATAAAGAAAAATTTTGCTCATAAATTTAAAGTTGGCATAACGGGTACTAGTTATGGGGGTTATTCTAGTTGGTGGGCAATCACTCATTTTCCGTTAGAAATAGTTGCTGCTGCGGCACCTATCTGTGGCATGACTGATCTAATAGTTGATTATAATACAACTAGACCTGATCTACGTATTTATTCAGAAGAAATGATGGGAGGTAGCCCAGATGAAATACCTGAAAAGTATTATGAACGTTCACCGATTAATTTTATTCAAAATATTAAAGGCAAATTATTGATTGTACAAGGCCTTCAAGATCCAAATGTTACTCCTGAAAATGTCAAGGTTGTAGAAAAAAAATTAAAAGAATATGGTATTCCTTACGAAAAATTAGTATTTGAGGACGAAGGTCATGGAATATTCAAACCTAAAAATCAAAAAATATTATACAAAAAACTAGCAGAATTTTTTGATTCTTCTCTTTAACTCTTTTGCTTATTATTAGTTTCTATTTTATTTGGTGATACTCTTATAATTAATTAGGCAATCTATTTTTTTGGAAAAAATTAGGTGATTGAGAAATGGCTGATCTATTAATTCCTAGTGTTCTATTTTTGTTAGAAATCGGAGCTTATATTGTTTCAATTTTCTTAGCTGCTAAGCAATACCGAAAAACCCGTTATTTACCGTATTTGATTCTAATATTAGGATTTTTATTAGTGATTATTTCTTCTATTTTTAGATTTAGCTTAATATTTACAAAAGATCCAGTTTATGCATTAAATGGTTACAGGTTTCTTAATGCTTTTTTACTTCCTGGAATTATCGCTTGGGTAATTGGATTTATTTTTTTCCGATTTGACCGGTTACCATTTCACGCTGTTTTGATCGCGTTTTTAGGGGGTTTTACTACTGCTGCGTTTGTATTTTCAAAAGACATTAAAGTATATTATGACGAAGGATTTGGTAATTGGAATGCTGCTTATCCCATGTATTTCTTTTTATTTATTGGACCATTAATTATTATTTCTCTGTTTGAAATTGTTAATCCCCTTATTCGGAAAGCTAAGCTTATTAATACTTCTGAGGAAAGAAGAGTGCTTTATATCATGGCTATTGGTTTAGGACTTATTTTGTTCTGGGGGATATTAGCAATTTTTACTTTTATTCCATTTATTCGATATGTTCGCCCATTCTTACTTCCTTTCGGCTGGCTAATTTGGGCTTTGGGGGCATCTAAATATCCTTTATTGTTAAGCTTCTCTTCTTCTAGACCCCTATCTTTATTAATTACATATGATGAGACATCAACAACAATTTTTAATTATGTCTTTGAGAAAAATTCTGAAATCGAATATAACCAAGAATTAGCTGGAATGTTATTATCTGCATTGTCTACAGCAACTGCTGAAATATTAGGTGAGGAAAGCGACAGAAAGATCTATCAGCTAGAAAATAAGATCGTAATACAACAAAAAGTCCCTTCTATGAAATTAAGTATCTATTTGTTAGCAACGGGTTATGACCGTTCTATTCTTGCAGCACTAACATATTTTTCATATTTAGTGTCAAAAAGAACTCATATTCCCCAATATGAAAATGTAGACTTTACTTCTGAAGTGAAATTAGCATTTAGTTCAATTTCAGTAATATAATATTACATTAGGTGCATTAGATTTTTTCTTCGTTTCTTCATTAGTTAATTCTATCAACGAAAGTCCCCTCCCTTCTAAAAGGCGAATATGGAAAATGATAGCGAATAAAATTAATATCTCAGAGCAGGGAATAATACAATAATTTATTTAAGACTGGGGGAGACCATTTTGTAGCATCTATGGAGAATAGACCATAAAATTACTTGACCATGTCCTACATGGACATGGTTCTGTGGCAAGCTTTCATGATAAGTAGTATGCTATTTATGAAGCAATAAGTAATTCACTAACCTTTATATTTTCATGTTATAACATCTATTTGCTTAATATTCAACGGTTTTATGGTGATCAAACTTGTTCCGTGGAGAACCTATTTCTTATTGGGTTATAATCAGTGGATTTCTGAGTTATTTCTTTGTATTAATAATGGGAATGGGAATTGTCCATTCTACTGGAAATTTTCTCTCAGTAATTGAACTTGCTCACTATATGTTAGTGTTTTTTGGCTGGATTGGCTTAGTAGTACTTGGTTCAGAGTTACAATTTTATCGAGCAATAAGTGGAATACGTAAATTTGAAAAAGAATTACATAGAAAATTATTTGTTATCTCGTTGTTTTTAGGTGTAATTTTAGTTACTATTGGGCCATTTATTTCTTATCCCCTTATTCTTACTGGATTAATTTTTTATTTTGTTGGTATATTGCTCCACTTCCGATGGCTTATTATTATAAGGTTGAGGAAGCTGTACAAATTTCCTTTGAACTATTTTCTTTCTGCCCAAATATTTCATTTGACAGGTGTTTTATTCCTATTTTTCTATTTTTTAGGGGTGAAAGCTTTTAGTTTCCGCTCAATCACTCATATATTTACAATTGGCTGGATAAGTCTTGTCTTACAAGGTGCGTTAATACGTGCATTACCAATGTTTATTGGCTTTGGAATTCATCCTAAGTTTAAGCCTTATCTAAACATACATCATTTGTTTTCAGTTTTATCATCCATCTTGCTTTTAAGTGGTTTCTTTTTAGAAGACATGTTATTCTATTCAATAGGTGGAATCCTTTGGATTTTATCATGGGTTTTTGTGCTTATTGTTCTTGCTGCTAGTTTTAAACCACGACCAGGAAGAAAGTTTATTCATGGCGTAACTTTAGGTTTTATGCTACCAGGTCTATTTTGGTCTGCGATTGGTGCAATACTTGGTATGATGAGTATCTCTGGTATCTCTTTTGATTTTGAAGTTAAACCTGTGCATGTTCACTTAACGTTGGTTGCAGGCATCAGTCTATTAATGTTAGGTGCTCTCCATAGAATTACGACCTTCCAGATATTCACGTTGTTATATACTGGAAAAAGAAAAGATGTTGAAGTAACAGAATCATCGCTCCTTAATGATGAGTTAATTAAAAAATTCATTGTTTTTTTAAATTCATCGACTCTACTTTTAGTTTGGGGCTTTATTTCATCAGAATCATGGATAATACTCTCAGGAGGAGCATTAATATTTTTGTCTTCCTTAGGAATTGGATGGGTGATTATTAAGAATTTATTACTTTATTTGAAAGAAAAAGATAAAGCATTACCATTCTATTTAAAGAAAGGAGAAGCAAAATAATGAAATTTAAAATATGCTTTTAATTCAAAGTTTTTACCAAGTGTTATAGTGAATTATTTCCTCAATTGATCTTTTATATGGTACTTCTGGTTCTTTTTCATAATACCCTATTGGAATTATTGCAAACGGTCTTACGTTTTTTGGCAATTGAAGAATTCTTCTTATCTTATCTTCATCAAAAGCACCCACCCAAACGGTGCCTAAACCCAAGCTCGTAGCGGTTAGTAAAATATTCTGGGTTGCAGTAGCTATATCTTGGATTACGTATAATTCTCTACCCCTTTTTCCATATTTAGAAGCAGTTCTATCAACATCACCACATATGACTAAAACAACTGGTGCAGATTGAATACTTTCCTGTTGTAGTGCGGCATAAAAAATTTCTTGTTTTATTAAAGGGTCATCAACTATTATTATTTCAAGCGGTTGCAAATTTCCGGCGGAAGGTGCATACCTTGCCGAATGAATTATTTTTGTAATTTTTTCTTTTTCTACTTTTTTTTGGAGAAATGTCCGGATAGATCTTCTTTTTTTAATAATTTCGGCTAAATGTTTATATTTCTCATCCATACTGTATCTATTCATACTTACTTAATAATTAAAAAATTATCTTTTTGGCTTAGAATCAATAAAATACATTTTTTTATTTAAGGCAAATTTGAATTATATATAATTACAAGACTATCGGCTTGTATTCATCTTTTATTTTCGGGGTATGGACTTCAAGCCAAGAGAGTTAAATGTTTTTTATAATAATGACGTTCTTTGTTTTATGAGTGGAAAATCTAAAGCTACTGGCATCTTGTTATTTATTGTTATTATTGGAGGTTTAACAGGTATTCTTTGCTTTTTTGGAGGTCTAAATATTTGTACCTTCTTTTTAGGTGATAATATAAATAATACAATAAATGAGTTAAAACCAGGAACTAAAGATTATCCATATATTCGTGTCAATCAATTTGGTTATTTTAATGAATTACCAAAATACGTTTTTATTCAAACCAATTTAAATTTAGATGGAGAACAAATTTTATTAAAAGATTTTATTACAGAAAACGTTGTTTCTTCTTTTTCTTTGTCAAGTGCAAATGATGTCCCTGGATATGGATTTGACCATGTTTATTTCATTGATTTTAGCTCTTATGAGGCAGATGGTACTTATTATTTTGAGATTCTAGGAGTTAAAGGGCCTTCATTTACTATTGGTAATTATTCTAGTTTGCTTGATGTTGCAGAAGATTCTCTTAACTTTTTATGGATTAATCAAGATGGTACAATTGTACCTGGATGGCATGGTGCGGGTCATTTGGATGATGGAATTATTGCAAATACTGATAAAAAGGGTGTACATGTTAATATGACTAAAGGTTGGGTTGATGCTGGAGATTATATTAAATTTACAAAAACAATTTCTGAGACAATGATTTGGTTATTAATGGCAGGTTATTTATATCCTGACATTTTCATATATAATTATTCTTATGGAAAAGCTTGGTCTAATATCCCATTTAGCTCAATTTATACAAAACAAGTACTGTTTGGTTTAGAATACCTTTATCGTTGCGTTAACGTGGCTCCTGAAAGATTAGTTATAATGGTGGCAAATGCTTCTGATCATGCCTATCCTCCAAGAATGCCAGAAGATGATCCATTTCATGATCGGCCAGTATATTTAACTGAAGATGGTGAAGGTGCCAATATTGCTGCAAAGATTGGTACTGTTTTCGCAATAGCTTCTTTAGAAGAAAACTTACCAGTTGAAAGTATTGGTTTAAATCGGAGCTATCTTATTAAGACTTCAGAATGGCTTTATAATTTTTCCCTCAGAAACCCAACTCTTATTACCAACGATTTTTATCCTGAAGCTAGTTTTATTGATGACTTAGCACTAACTGGATACTTTTTATATATCACTACGAAAAATGATACTTATCTTAAAGAAGCATTTAGTAATATACTAAGCTATTTCAAGGAGATCTCTAAAGGAGATTATGATTCTAGTGGATTTTCATTAGCGACTTACTTTTTGGCTAAAGAGTATTTAATCAATGCTTCTTTTGTTAATTCCTTAACTAATGTAAGCATCGATGAACTTGTTTCTAAATTATATTATGACTTGATATGGATGCTTAGCAATTCTAAAAAGGACTCTTTTCATTATATTTGGGATTATTATTTCTGGGGGTCCGGTCCAACAAGTATGAAAATGAGTATATATGCTTTAATGTTATCATCATTAAACATTACTTCTTTAGATAATAAAGGGCTTAAACGTCTTAGTGTAGATGGATGGAATTATAATTGGGGAATTAATCCATGGGGTTATTCTTTCATTACTGGTTATGGGTGGCGCTATCCTACTATTCATCATCATCAAATTAGCTATTTACTAAATAAACCAATCATTGGTGCTTTTGCTTTAGGTGGAACAAATATTGATGTGGTAAAATCAAATAATATTCCGTTACCCACCAATGATCCTCTAAGTATTTTTCAAACAGATAAAGCTGTTTTTTACCCTACTTTTGATTCTTATGTGAATAACGAACCTACGATTGAAACAAATTCATTTCTCTTCTTTGCTAGTCTTTACATATATTTTTCATTATGAAATAGTTTATGAACATGTAATTTTTTATGTGTAGAACAATTTTCCACCATAAGTTTATAAATAATTGCAAGTATTGATCAATGTTCACCTCATTTAAAAAGAACAACAAGGGTGACAAGAAATGAAGAAATACAGTGTAAATAGAAACACATGGGCAAAAATAGGACAGATTCTTGCAATAATTGGTGCCATACTAATTATCTTAGCGGCGATTTTCGGTTTTCTCGGATATGGTGTAATTCCGGGAACCTATGCATTCATTAGTCTCTCCGGCATCGTCTTCTTCATAATTGAGCTGTTATTAGGCATTTTAATATTGCTATTTGAGCTTGACTACATTAATTTCCCATCCCATCTAATCCGCGGAATTGTGTATGTGGTCCTGTTCTTTATAGGCGCAGGATTCCTTGTGCTTTTAGGTGGGATCTTTTACATAATTGCTGAATTCGTGAAGTAATCCTGAAAAATTATTTTTTTCTTTTTTTCTTTTCTTTTTTATTCAGTAACGTTTTTTGTTACTATTGTAACATTAATAGAACAGTTTCTTGAACTATTGTTTCAAAAAAATGTCTTAAGAGATTATGAACTAGCATTATTTGTGAGTTACGTAATAGAAACAGTCGAACTTAGTAAAACATATTCAGGCGGAGTTCAAGCCTTAAAAGGTTTGAACATGAAAATAAAGGCTGGTGAATCAGTAGGTTTCCTAGGCCCCAATGGTGCTGGTAAAACAACAACCATACAGATATTATTGAATCTTATTCATCCTACTAGCGGAGAAGTATATCTTTTTGAAGAACCAATGAAAGGTAGGGCTAGAGAACTTCTATCTCGAGTTGGAGCATTAGTAGGAGAACCAGGGTATTACAATAACTTAACTCCTAATGACTTGTTAGAATATATTTGTCAATCTTACCGGATGGATAAAAGAACAACAACTCTAAGAATAAAAGAAGTACTTGAAGAAGTAAGGTTAAGTGATGTTCGTTTTAAAAAAATAGGGACCTTTAGCACAGGAATGAAAAGAAGGTTAGGGATTGCCCAAGTTCTTGTTCATGATCCGGAACTAATTATTTTAGACGAACCTACTCTTGGCTTAGATCCTAAAGGAATACGTGAAATTAGAGACATTATTAAAGGAATAAATAAGGAAGGAAAAACTATTTTTTTAACTTCACATAACCTAACAGAAGCTTACGAGATAAACCAGAGATTTATTTTCTTAGATAAAGGAAAGTTGATTTCAGATGAATCAATTGAAAAAATCGAGAGCATTCTTGGAGAATCTATTATTGAAGTAGAATTTTACAAAGATGTCTCTCCAGATAAAATAGACTTGGTTAGACGCATTTCTGGTGTTGTTGATGTTAAAAAGGACACAAACCATTCCTTTATTTTAGAGTATTCTGGTGATAAAAAAACAGTACACGCTATATTAAAAGAGATAGTAAATCTTAATCTTCCAATAATTACATTTAATCCAAGACACATGACTCTTGAAGACTACTATTTGCGTTTATATTCACAAAATGAGGGAAATTAATACAAAAAGGTGATCGTTATGGAACAGGGTTCATTATTAGTAGAATGGAAAAAAGATGCTTATGAGCTATGGATTAATTTAAAATTTGAATTTTTGAAAATTCGTAGATCTTCTAAGTTATTGCTGGCTATCGGTCTTGCAGCAGTATTACCGCTACTTTTTTATTTCATACCTCTATTAAGCGGTGGTGGTTTTCCAGATAATGCTGGTGATTTTATCTCTCAAAATATGAATTTTGTTAGTTTAATAATCGTTTTTACAGCAATGCTTCTAGCGGGAGACATTATTAATAAAGAGCATTCCAATAAGACCGCATTAATATTATATCCTTTGCCACAAAGGAGAACTAATATTCTTATTTCAAAATATGTAGTTTCTTTGTTTTCCTCTTGGTTTGCTCTTTTTATTTATTATTTATTTACAGCTGTTAGTGTTGCCTTACAATATGGTTTTTCTGAGATTCCTGAAGAAATGATAAAGTCTTATTTATTTGCAGCTCTTTATCTTAGTGCAGTACTATCTGTAGCTTATTTCTTAAGCGCTTGGTTAAAGAGTCCTGGGGCAAGTATGACTTTGACTTTCTTTGGTGTGATGATTTTTCTTCCAATAACAGTAAGACTTCTTGATATTATTGGAATTGATTCTTCATGGATTTTTACTAATTACTCTACAATTATTACCAGTATTTTCCGTTTTCCATCTGGTCAGTTTGGTGTTGCTACAGCAATAACCGAAGACGAATTTTACAAGGCCATAAAAGTAGTAACAACAAGTGCAATAATATTCTTTCTGGCTGCTTTTGGATTAGAACTTAATAAGGAGGCATGATAAAAATGGAAAGCGATTCAAAGAAAATATTTGTTATTGGATTATTGGCAGTAATTATGTTGTTTAACTTGTCAATTAATTCACAAGTAAGTGGGTTTGACAATTTCCCTACATTAAATCAAGATTTGACTTTACCAAAACTAGAAATTTCAAATGTTACATTATCAGATGATTTACCGGAAGAAGGACAAAACGTTACTTTCTCAGTAATAATTGTCAATCATGATAATTATTCAGTTGGTGGTTTAGTTTTGCTTGCAACCATACAACAAATAGTACTGGTTAATCCTCACGGACAAACAGAAGAGGAGAAACCTGTAACAATTACAAATGTTACTCTGCCAGTCATACCAGCTAATAGCGTTTACGTTTATACAGGTTATTTCATAGCTAAATTCGGTCAATACACTTTTACTACGATCTTGACAAGTACATTAGTAAAAATCCCTCTAAGCAATTACGTGTTTACATTTGAAGTCCTTAGTCCTCCAGTAGGAGACTGGAAAGGACTAAGAATTGCTTATTCATGGCTTTTCTTAACATTAATTTCCTTATTCTTGGTACCTTCTATTATTGATATATTTTATAGAAAACAAGCTGTTAGAAAAATCAAAGAATAAAGTTAAGAAATACTAAGACTTAATTTTTATTTGTTTTGTTATTTGATATTACCCACTTTTTGAGAGAAATTCGGTTATACTTCCCTCTTTTTTCAATATCAATAATACCTCTTTCTGCCAATCTTTGAATTATTCTATGAACTTTCATTTTTGAAAGGCCAGTATATCTAGCAATTTCGAATTGATATGCTTTATTTTCTAATTTTTTTATAGCTTCAATTACTTTGACTTCATCAGGAGTACTTATGTAAATTAATACTTCGTATGGTGTTGCTTGGGGGCCTAATTCATCTTTTTTTTGGCTTGGGCGAATCTCAGGATAGTAATACCATATTCCTAATAGACCAAAAAATAAGCCTAATGCAAAAATAAATATTGGAAATGATATTCTTACAAACCATGGGGGAGCAAATTGGCTTTCTTGGTTTAGTGCTTCTTGGAAATTCTCGTCAAAATGAACATGTATTAAATATCCAATATAGAAAAGCATGAACATGAAGACTATACCTGAAATAACTATTAGTATGGCAATGAATTTTCGTTTTGATATCTCCACTATTTTTTTCTAGTGTTTTAATATTATAATCTTTGAGAAAGGTATATGTTGGATTTACTTTTTTTAAAGTGTTTTTTAGGAATTATGAAATTCTTGTTATAACAACTTGTTTATACCATGTTATTAAAAAATCTTTACAGATATGGACGAAGATGAATTGGTTGTAAACATTACTTCTAACTTGGTAAAAAAAGATACTAGTATTAATATTTTTTCTAGGATTTTTCCCAAGAAAGAAGCACATGACTATGTTGCAAAAATAGGAAAGAAATACGGTTTTGACGTTTATTCTTTGGGTCCAATAAAAGTTCCTCCTTCATGGGGTGGTAATGCAAGTATATATCCAATCGTGCTTGTTAAGTCTAAAACTAAAACTAAACAAACCTATGAACGTCCGATTGTATTATTCTTAGGGCATTTGGACGTAGTCCCTGTTACTGAGAAGGAAAAAAAATTTTGGAAACAAATTGATCCTTTTAGCGGTAAAATCGAAGGAGATAGGATTTATGGAAGAGGAGCATTTGATATGAAAGGGGGGGATGCCGCTTTTATAACAGCCTTTTCCTTGAAAGAAATAGAAAAAGGAACGGTTGTAATTGCATTTTCCGGAGATGAAGAAGTGGGCGGTTTTATATCTATGCCTAAAATCATCTCTTTTTTAGAAGAGAAAAATTTAATGCCAAACTATGTCATTAATGGAGAACCAAGTACTGTTCCAGTTATTGTTACCAAGAGAAGAGCATCCACAAAATTGAGAATAGTATTTCCATTATACAAGAAAAAAGTTATGGGTGTATTAAGAGAAGAAGAATACGAAAGTTTTCAAGGAGATGGAAATGAGACACTACATTCTGCTCTATACGTACTTGGGGCAGATAGCCACGCTCTTCTAACAGCGGCTAAAATGACTGTAGGGTGGAAAATTAATTATTTAGAGTCTAGTTCTAAAAAGTGGAATTCTGTTCCTAAAAGTGTAAAAATTTCATATATCGATGAGTTTCCTGAGAAGGAAGAAGAAATCGAGAGAAAAGAATATTATTACTACGAGGGATTAACGAAAGTTCTTGAAGGATTAGTTTCTTTACCAAGTATAGACTGGGAAGCTGAGAAAAGTACTTATGGTATTAGTGTCGCTCCGAACATAGTTATTTTAGACGATAAAAATGATGTCGGTGAAATAGTTATTGACCTTAGGGCAATGTTAAGAGACGGAACAAGACATAAAGAGATAAGAAGAAAAGTAGAGGAACATTTCAAGCAATTCCTGGAAGATGTTGAAGTAAAAGTAGGTGCCGCTGTGAACTCAATGTTTAGCCCACCAGATTCTAAGGTTGTATTAGCATTAAAACAAACCGCTGAAAAACATGGAGTCCATGTTTTAAGAATCGGAGAAAAATTAGGTGGTGCTTCTGATTCAAGATATTTCTCAGAATTAGGAATTCCTTGTGCTGAACTTGGTCCTTCGGGAAGAAATGCTCATGGACCATTAGAATGGGTATCTATATCCTCTTTAAGAAAACTCGTTAAAATATATCAAGATACTTTTGATCTTTTAACTTTATCTGCGTGAAGTTTTATTCCTTCTGGAAAGGTGGGTGCGGGAAATAAAAGCCAATAATAAATACTAATTGTTTTTTATATTCATACTAGAATCAAATATATCAGCATGGCTAGAATAGTCTGTCTTGTAAAGTTTGTGGAGAAAAGACCTCTATCCATGATTTGTGATCACCAGATCATTTTCTTCTGCCTTTGTAAGGAAATAGTTTCGGGGCACGTGCGCTTGATGGAGCAGGAAGCAACTTACGAAAATAGAGTGTACTCACGTAAATTGGCTTCTTATTATAAAAAATAAGGATCTTCATGGGTTCTTCTTTGTGTGGTGGTTAGTGGTCGGTTATAGGTTTTAAGCTTTTTACCGTTCAACTCTATGCGGTAGACCACGCTTGGATAGGGCTTCATCAGTCTCTTCTCTCCTCTAAATTCATCGAAAAGCAAGTCATTGACCTTAGTCCTATTTATGATGGGGAACCCGTCTCCGCCTAAAAGATGATTAGTGCTGACCAGCTTGTTGTTTCCTCTTTTAAAAACGTTGTAGCAACCGACGAATTGCCTGTTGAAAACACAATGTTTTTCACCCGTAACTTTATTTCCTGTCCCTCTTGGGAATTCATTTTGTTCCAGCCGCGGGGCAGATCTTAGACGTGTAATGCGGTTAACGTAGAGAATAACGCTCTTATAATACTTAATAAAAGTTTTCTCGCTATTTTTTCCAGTCCGTCCTGTCCAGCCTCATGTTGAAAAACGGGTTATTGTTATACATGTTGTGTTTACCCAAGTCTTCAAAGAAGAAGATTGCTTTGAGGAAGAGCTTAGATAGTTAGGAAACCAGTTTGTTGATGAAGTCTTTTGTTCTGTTTTTTCTTCTATTGCTCTGAAGCACTTGCTTTTTCCTGTTTTGTTCCATTGTAGGGTTTTAACCGATACTTTTAGGATTTTAGGAGCCTCTTTTAAAGCATAGTATCGCTCCATAACCACTAACGTCTATACCTGCCCAAATGATGCATAACAGTCTCAGTAGGTGTTTTCTCTCCACAAGAGTTGTTACTGGCAACTCTAACCTTATCTTTCTTCAATATGTTTTAATGCAACCGCCCATATAAAAATATGAGATTATCAGCTCTCATTCCCTATCTCTTTGAAAGAGCATTTCCTGTTGACAGAATTAAGAGGAGGGTAAGACTTGAAAATTGCATCTTTATTTATACAGAAATATGGAAAAACAAGTTGGGAAGAGTTCAAGGAATTTGCTACTAGATTTCAAACTAAAAATCAGATCTTTTTCAATAATAATGAGCTCCTTTATATTGCACTTGCCGTAAGAGGTTCATTAATTCCCAGTAACGAGTTTGAACGACTTGAATATTTAGGAGATAGTATTTTACAAGCACTAATTGGTTCATTATTATTTGAGAAATTTCCGAGTTTTCCCCCAGAAAAATTAACTCGTCTAAGATCAATTCTTGTTAGAAATAAGAATTTGGCAATTATAGGTAGAAAAATGGGAATGGGAGAAATTGGAAATATTTTAAACATGGGCTTGCTTAATGATAATCAAATTGCAGATATGTTTGAGGCTGTTGTCGGAGCTTTATTTATAGATAGAGATGATTTTGAGGCTGTTAAAAAAGATCTGTGTATGTTTTTTGCTGTTGAAAATAAAGTCCAAGAAATAGAAAGTAGTCCATGGGGGGATAAGGATCCTAAAAGCTTTCTTTATGAGATTTTGCAGAAAAAATACAAAAATAATTTTTCGGTTGAATATACTTCTATAAATTTAGGTACTGAGAATATCCCACTATATCAAGTCACTCTTGTTGTCCGTCAAAAAGATACTGAAGAAATTATTGATTATACTGTTGGAAAATTTGCAAAAAAACTAAAAGACGCTCAAAAACATGCTGCAGAGTCTTTGTTGCTAAAATGGTTTTATCCTAATACGAATATAAAAAAACTAGATCTTCTTAAATATTCTTAAGACTCGTGTTCGTGAGTACTATTGAACTCGTCAAATAAGTGCTGTATCTTCTCAATAGGAATTAACGGGATTTGCTTGTGTTTACATTCCCCTGCCTTACAAAATTTGTTAGTTTTTTGTCCCCAGTGAAGACCCCATGATTTTAAGAGAGCCAATACATAGATTAGTTTGTTTCCTAAGTCTGTGAGGGTGTAATTTACTCTTATCGGTCTTTGTTCAGCAAGGACTCTTCTGTGTACAACAGAATTATTTTCTAGATGTACCAAGGTGGAGGATAGTACGCTTGGTGAAATCTTTTCTCCAGTTCGTTCTAAGATTTTTCTTTGAATCTCTGAAAATGTTAACCCCTCCTCATGTTCCAGTAATTCCGCAATTACAAGTAATGCCCATTTTTTGTCTATTAGTCTTAGTGTGCAGACCATTGCGCAGGATTCTAAGTCTTCAGGCGGATGTTTTTTTCGTCTTCCCAATTAATGTTTCCTCCTTCTAAAATCCTTCCTATGAGTTGTTTGAGTAACTATTATTTTTGTATTAGGTCATGAAAATGGAAGATTGTTGTTCATATTTTATTTTTCTAGATAATTAGAGAAAAATAAATTTGACTCAAAGAATGTTTTGTTTTTTATATCAAACATATATTCATCATGATTTGAGATTGTTGAAAGAGAATTCAACTAGAATTGTATGTTTGAATAAGTCTATTGTGTGGACGGGTCCTCCCGACGATCCCGAATTAGACAACGTCTTGAAAAAAGTTTATCCACTTCCAACAATTTAAGATTATCCCTTTTCAACTTATGTTTTTATTTTTTGATTTTTTTGCCCTTTGTTTTTTGGGTTGTTAAGTGTTCTAAGTGGGTTTTGACAATGTTTATAAATGAGCTTGCAAACCCTAGATTGTACCCTAAACCGATTCTTAAAATGGGTTTAGAAAACGCAAAACAAATAAAAAAACACCAGTAGCAAACGCCGAAAACCTCGCAAGGGGATTGAAATATCTTCTTTCGTGATT
>JAMOVR010000018.1 GCA_027061945.1 Candidatus Heimdallarchaeota archaeon | reverse complement strand
GGGTTATTCGGATAAAGAATTTTTAAAACTACCAGAAGAAGTAAAAAAATGGTTATTAATGCGTGAAGGGAAAAAAATTGAAGGATGGTTTTTTGAGGAAATGGGAGATCCTGTATTAAGAAGAGAGTCAGAATGGGGGTTCGAAACTGAAATGAAAGAGAAAATAATTGAATGGGGTAGAGAAAATGGTCATCCTGTTTATGTCATGGAGACAAAACATCCAGAGATAATTTCTCAAAATTTATTAAAGGCCGAACTTAGGAATAAGAATATTAAAAAAATCCTTTTTTCTGCATTCATTGCTATTGACCCCTTATTTACTCAATTTACTGAAGCATCTGCTTACTGGCTACCTTTTATTTGTGAAGATTCCTTTATGGCTTTAAAAGGTTGGATTAGCAAAAATAAAGAGCTTTTTAATAACGTAGAAAAGATTGGTTTGGTACTCTCGCCTAATTTTACGAACCCACCGGATACAGTCAAACTAAGTAATTGGATTGAATTATTGGAGAATATTGCACCAGTTAAACTATTAGGTATTGATGAAAAAAGATATCCCTTCGATTTATATTCTCTTTTTAATTTTAAATCTTCAGTAAAGAAGTTTGCCAAAAATCTAAAATTTTTGGAGGTGAAAAATTTTGATTTTAAGAGCTATTTTAGCGATATGAATAACTCGGAGTTATTGATAAAAGAAAAATGATTGTTCTAAGTTCATAGATTATTATTATATGGCGAATAAACAACCGAAGTATTATTTAATTTCATATTTTAGTGCTTATTAATGAAAACGCTTAGCGACACAAGAATGCCAGAACTTCTCGACATTTACAAGACATCTTATCTAAAGATGAGCGACGGCGTTGAATTAAGGCTACTTTCTTATATCCCTGAAAATCCAAAAGCCGTAATATTTCTTAATCCGGGATTGGGCACGTTATTGCTTTCGTGGGAGAAACTATTAGATTATTTATGGAAAGAAAATTATGAAGTGTACTATTTCGAGTCTAGGGAGAAATATACTGCAAGATATCCGGGAAAGACAATAATCACTAAAGATCGAATGATCCAAGACGTAGTAGAAGCAATAGAACAGTTAGAACTTAAGGACTATATTGCAATAGGTAGTTCCTTAGGAAGTACTATTCTTATTCATGCAATGGCAAGAAAACAGATACATCCAACCCATGCTATTTTAGTTGGACCTAATGCTGAAATGAAACTTCCTTTTGGATTTAAAATAATACTTCCTTTAGTAAATGACTTCATTTACAAGCTTACTAAACCAATTGTAAAGTGGTACATTTTAAATAAATATACTGATAAACAAACTGATCCTGAGCAGTACTATAAATACTCTTTAGGGATCGATCTTTCTGTTCCCAGTCGTTTTAGAAAGGTAATTCAAGCTTGGATAGGAAATAAAGTCTGGGATGATCTCCCACTAATTGAAAGTCATTGTGTGTTAGTAGGTGCTGAGAAAGACAAACTCCATGCAAGTGATCTTACAAGAAAAATTGCGGAGATGATTCCTAATGCAGACTACGTTGATTTGGGGACTAATAAAGCAGCACATGATAAGCCTTTGTTAAAGCTGATTGAAAAAATACTAAAAGGCGAGCCACTTTCATAATTTAATTAGTTTTGAGTATTTCATTTATTAGAATAATATAAGTTTTTTATTATGTTCGTAAAGCTAATTTTAATTTTATGAGCGCTGTTTCATGAAGCGCACACCTTAGGAATAGTAATTTTTTTTATACTATCTATTAGACAGTTAAAATACTATGAGAAACAAGTACATATGCAACAATTTTTTTAGAGGTTGCATTTATGAAAATAAGAAAAAGTCTAATTTTATTAATGATAATATTACTTCTGCCAATTACAAGTCCAAACTTTTCAGTTAAAGCACAGACAAATGTTGAACCTACAGGTTTTTGGTTGAATAGCAGAGACGTAATTTGTTTAGAAGTTACTGAAGCATCCATTAATGGGAGCGATGGTATCCCATTATGGGACTTTTCTCCAAGCCCAGTTTTGAACGCAAATGATACTGTTTCATTTATGCCTGAAAATATTCCTGATTGGGCAACCGATCCGTTCGAGTCCATGAATTATACTGTGTATGTAGATGGATTCTTAGATGAATTTCATATTACAAGTGCACCTTGGGAAATGAATTATTTAGAAGTAGATGGACCACCGGCATTCATGCCTTTGTTACCAATTGGTAATACTACATACTGGAATAATTTAAAAACGGAGTTGGAGGGACAAGGATTTCAAGTATCTATCAATACTACTAATAACATATTTCATTATGAGTATTCAGGAGAAAACGTTACTGTTTCAGCAGATTATCTCATATCTACAGGTGCCCTTAATTACTATAAATCAATAGTTAAATCTTATGAAAATGAAGAATTATTAATAATGAACATGGAATTCAGGCTTTATGTTTTATTTGCACCATCACATCTTAATCTTGAATGGACTTTTGAAAGACCAGTGCTGGATTATATTATTACTGCTGCAAGTGAAATTAATGGATCTGACGGGTTAAAAATTGTTCCTTCTAACGACGGTAAACATAATCCTATTTGGGGAGAAGGCACGATATATCCAAATCAACTGCTATCTGTAGACATAGAATCTTTACCAGATCTGTCTACAAAATCACCTAATTACATAGCTAATTTTATGACAAATACTGGGAAATTTGCTTTTAACATCACTTTAGATGTTCCTAGATTTTATCCACAAGAGAATAACTCTGGATTCTTATATCCTTTAATGCCAGTAATGAATAAAGAGTTAATTGGGGTGATTATAGGTGTTGCGCAATCTCTCGGTTCAAATTATTCTGCATCTGTAACTAGTGATCAACTTAACTTAGTTTTTGATGATGGAAAAAGAAGAATTGAAGTTAACTGGTCAATACCTGAAGGAGTAATGACGTATTATAGTTATAAAGAAGAAGCTTCTGACGATTTTCCAGGGATGATAATCTCATTTACTTTGGCTGTTAGTGGGGATTTAAACGACTTTGATTTTCATTGGGGAGAAAACACAGGGGTAAAACACTATTATGAAATTGTTGATGCTATTAGTGGAGATAATGATAGCATAGAAGTATACGGCGAAAATAATAATCTTGCAGGTTATTTATTTAAAGGAGACACATTAGAACTTACTGCTACTACATTCTCTAGTTTTGGAGATGAAGGACTCTATGAAGAATATGAAATGAAAAATTTAGATGAAGGATGGACCACAAACATAAAGTTCTATGTAGAAAGACCAGGACATTTTAATTTTGAAGGACCTCCTCCATATCTTTATTTCCACTATTTGGTTGGTAATGACGCTGGATTTAATTGGTTTAAACAAGTTATGGCTGTTGCTGGGGCAACAATGACTGAGGACGTTACTAACAATGAAATACAAATTTCATGGACATACTATGTTAATAATGAGTTGGGCTTTATAATTAAAGCAAGATGGAATAAAACATCAGGAGTACTAAATTATTATTACTTAGAATATTTTGGAAACATTATGGAAGGAGCTAATGGGATGTATCTAAAACTTGTAATTTCAATAATCAATAATTATTCTACACAAAATGACAGTACGGAAACAACTAATACTTCTCCAATGTTCTTAGATTCTCCACAATTTTTCTTAATTAGTCTTCCATTAGTAATGATAGTATTACTAAACAAAAAAGTCAAAAAACTGAATTAAAACAGATAACTACTCAAAAATTAATTTTTTATTTTTTTAAAAAAAATTATGTTAGTTAACTTAAAAAGTAGGAGGAGAAAAGTTTTTTATTTATTTTAGAGTCTTGATCCTCCTCTAAGAGGTGTTAAGATCTGACCAAATTGCGTAATTAATGCTTCATCAGTTGTTATTACTGCATAAGGCATTTTGCTGGAAATGGGTGTCCCTATTAAGAACATTTCAGCATCTTTTTCGGCAATGAGAATTGGTTCTCTTTGAGAATTGAATCTCCTTAATTCTACATTTGCTTCTAAGGACTTTAAGAGTTCTATTACTTTTTTATCCTGTGGAGAATGTGCGGTAGGATCCGTTATAATTGTTAATCTATTTCTGATTTTGAGGCCTTTTAGCAAATCTTGATCTAACCAGTCTAAGGTAGAAGAGACTATTGTTACTGAACTTTTAATTGAAGCTATCATCGAATTTATTGCGTGTACTAAGGCATCTCTTCCAGCTTCGACA
>JAMOVR010000017.1 GCA_027061945.1 Candidatus Heimdallarchaeota archaeon | reverse complement strand
ATCTTTTATAACCTGCAGGGCAAGCTTTGCTCCTTTGACTTTGGCTACAGAATAGAAAACTTCACCCCAGTTGATGACCGTCATCAATTCCCAAGGCTTGGCCCATTAAGCACTCGTTTAAGGCCTTTTCCACTAGATCCGCTCCCGGTTCATTTTTCTCTCTTCTAGAAGATATTCGAGAATTTTTTGGCCGTCTTTTTTTAAGAGCCCCCTGCTCCTTCGAATTACATCCTCCACGGGTTCTAAAATGATTTTGTTGTCTTCCACAGAAACGACGAATTTTTTCCCTTTCTGGATGTTTAATTTTTTCCTTACCGGAGCGGGAATGACTATCTGCCCCTTAGAAGTAACCGTGATTATCACTTTTTGTCTCCTGAGCTATATTTGGCTTACATTTACTTGTGCCTCACCCTTCATGATGGGGTAAGACTGCCGGCGAATCAAGAAATTGCAAAACCTTCTGGTTTAATGACAAGCCCCCGGCTTAATATGCAGGAAGATAGGTTTTGCCCGCCCTCCCAGCTTCACCAGATCTCGGCACTTTCCGGAGCCTCTTCCCGCGGTGGGAGAAGAAATTTTTTATAAAATGATGTCGTTATTCAAATAATCTGGTTCTGAAAGAAGGCCCAATTCCGAATCATATTTTACTTGTGCAAGAACAACTTTATCTTCAAGAGGTTCAAGCAATTTTTCTCTTTTCAGCTTACACCAGAGACCACGATAAATTGGAACCAGCAGGCCGAAAGCCTTAAGAATTTCTGCTTTCTCCAATCGATCTTTAAAAAGTCCAAATTTTGAGGCCGGCAGGACTTCATAAGATTCAAACAGAGCAAAATATTCCTCTTCGTATGAACCCCTTAAAGGTTTGAGGTTTTCTATAATACGTCTAAAACTTTCACGAGCTGTTATGAATTCTTTTTGGTCTTTTTTTGAAAATCCGTCTTTATAGGCTTCTTTAAGCCAGGTAGCAGCTTGTTCAAAGTTCAACAAAGTTCCATCTTTTGGTCGCGTGGTAAGTGCATTTTCTAAGTAAAAAGAGTCATAAGGGGTTTTGTCGTATAACGTGGCAATATAAATTTCTGCCGGTTTTCCAGCTTCACCATAACGGTTTACCCTCCCCATACGTTGAAGGAGATCATCTACAGGAGCAATTTCGGTAAACATAACATCGAAGCTAATGTCCAGCGAAACTTCAATGACTTGGGTAGCCACTAGAATTTTAAGCGGTGCTCGCTCCTTGCCTTTAAGAACTTTGATAATACGTTGTTCCTTTCGGTTACGATCCTCATAAGTAAAACGGTTATGAAGAAGAAAAACTTCCTCCCTGCTCAAACCAAAGTTTTCTCTCAATTGCTGATAAATTTTTTGGGCTTGATTTACGCGATTGGCTACCACAAGGATCTTTTTTGTTTGACTCAAGCGAACTATTTCATCCAGAAGATCTTCTAAATAACATTCTCTAAAAATTAATTGATGACGGCATCGCTTTAAAAGTTTTTGCTCGATAGGATCATTTTGATCAAGTTTGAGATGAACAATTTTTTCGGAAAAGATTTTTTCTATCTCAGATAGGATAAAGTTAGGAATGGTAGCACTCATTAAAAGACACCTACCCTGAAACCGAGAAAGAAGAGTCAACGTTTCTAAAATCAAAGCCATAGTATGGGGATCATAGGCATGAATTTCGTCAAAGATAAAAACCCCGCCTAATAATTCCAAAAAGCCTATTTCAAAACGTTTCAACCCAAAAAACCATTTAATTATCTGATAAGGAGTGAGTACTTTAATAGGCTTATAAAACAGCAAGTTTAACTCTTTTTCTTGGCGGGCTTTGTGGTAAGCCTCTTTATAATTTTCGGTGTCATATTGTTCGAAAAGGTAGTTCAAGGCCTTGGCGTGTATAAACCCCACATAGTCGTTTCCAAAACATCTTTGGAGAGTATGATACATGGCATGGATACTAGCCCTGGTAGGAAGAAGATAAAAAATTCTTTCTCCAGCTTTGCGATTTTTCAAACTCCAGCGGAGGGCGGCCTCTGTTTTCCCAGCGCCGGTTGGTGCCTCAAGAATAAGGTTTCCCTCACATTGACCGGCCCGTATTTGGAAATCTCGAGGATTTTGGGCAAGTTTCGGTTCATGAAGAGTTTTTAAGAAGTGTTTTACACCAAAACTTACAGCGTGATCCGCGGCCATAAGAGCTCCGCGGGCGATAGCTAACTTGAAACCTTTGTTCTGTAAGACAGATAAATCTTCAGATTCCTCTAATAGGTTTTCATGAAATTTTTTTACAGAGCCGAAATCAGGCTCTTTATACCGAAGGTTTATTTTTGTAAGATACTCCTGGAGCCAATCTCTATAAGGACATAATTCTCTGGCAATAATTTTTTGCTTTTCTATTACTTTGGGTAAAAAAGTAGATGCACGTTTGGCTCCTGTAGAGCGTAACAAGAGTTTGTCATCAACGTTTTTGTGATGAGTGAGTATTGCCGCGAGGGCATAAAACCTGCTGGAACCGGTATCGTGTTCCAAATCAAGCATGGCAAGAGTCAATACTTCGTGACGAAAATCCCAGGGAGTCCCTTTTTTTAAAAATCTTTGAAATCCTTCTGTGGCCTTACCTATGTCATGAACTAGAGCTGCCTGAATGAGTTCTCTTATAAAAGAGTCAGTATTTGGTAGGAAATATTCAAGCCAGAAACGGTAAGCATCGAGAAGCTCTTTCAGATAAATTGCTACATCCTGTAAATGCTTCTCAAGAATGACAATATTTCCTTTTGGGCTTTTAGCTAGAGGAAGTTCAAAACTCATGAAGCAAATTCTCAACCTGAAAGACAGGAATTAAATAGTTTGAAGCTAGGTCTTCGTAAAATAAATCATTTTTTTGACTTACAAAAGCTTCTTCTACCACGCCAAAAATTTGCATATTGAGGATTTTTAGATGAGAAGGATCTTCAAAGGCTATAGGAAGATTATAAATAACCGCTGGTATTTTCCAGGAAAAGATATATTTATACGGTAAAAGAACACCTTTGAGCCTCCCTTCCGTAGCTGGTGAAAGTTTTACGTTTTTTATTTCTGCAACATAAGCTACATCTTGAGAACGGCCGAGAAGTAGAGGAAAACGTGGTTTGTGAAAATATTTTTCCCATCCTTTAGGAAGATAAAGTGTAAGTTCACAGCCAAAAAGAAATTCCCGCCAAAAAACGTTTCGTACTAATTTGCCTTTTTTATAGGAAGGGCCGTCCTTTCCATAAGAAATAATAGTCTCGAGATCTTCCCCGCGTCCCTGATAAGAAAAGCGATAACCGAGCCAGGGGAGTTCTTTTCCTGGGAGTACCCAGTAACCAGCAGCTGACGAAATTAGACCGAAGATTGTAGAAGGCGGTGGAACGCTAAGTGTAAGTTGACGCCCGTGAAAATGCGGGACCCGGAAAGATGCTGTATAACTTTTGAGCACTATACGTGTTGCTTCAAGCATCTAAGCCAGCGCGGCGTAAACTTTTTCTACCCAATCAGCAGCCTTTGAGAGGGCCTGTTTGGGTGAAGTACAAAACTCAACCAATTTGTTCTCCTCGGCAAACTTTTTAACTTCCTCTTCGTTAGCTAAGATAGAAGGCCGCAAACCGATAAAGACCGGGATTTTCTCTCCATCTGTTTCAAGCAGGTTTTCGGCATAATCGTCCAGCACAGATTCGAAACGTTTGAGATCCAGGATGACCGTTTCCCCTTCAGGGGTGGAAAAAATGTTTTGGAAAGGAGCATTTCCTCCATCCAGAAAACCGAGTATTACCACCGCAGGAGAGACATCTGTAAGATGGCGAGCGAGTTGTGCTCCGTGTCTGAGCCGTGCCAAAGCACCGAGCACATCTTTGACGCGTTTTGCTTTTTCCTCTGGGGGCAAGGTATAAATATTCTGAGCAACTTCCTTCAGTTTTTCCTTATGGGTCTTTATTTTTTCTTGCGAAATATCTCTCATTTCTCCTACTTCAAAGCGCCCGACATCCATAAGCGAGATGGTAAACACTCCTTGAAGAGGAGCAGTATAGTGCTGATGCTCAAAGGGGACATAATCCTCTCCCTCTTTAAGATTGCGAGAAAAATGACCGAAATCGTCGGTGATTACGTTGGGGAGAACTGAAATAAGAAGACTATTTTTTAATGGTGAGATACGCCGGAAAGTCCCGCCTTCAGTGGATTCATCTTGAGAACCTTCTTTTTTCTTTTTCGATTTAGTACGCTTTTTAGCCGCCATATAACCGAAAATATCGTCTTCGGCATAGGCGACA
>JAMOVR010000016.1 GCA_027061945.1 Candidatus Heimdallarchaeota archaeon | reverse complement strand
TTCACTAAACAACTTGGCAAGCTAATGTTTAAAGGGCATGTGTTGATTCGTATAAAAAAGCTTAAACTTAGAATCTGGGACCGTTTTAGAACAGGAAGCCCAATTGTGATTATTAAAAAGAATCATTCTAAGACCGAATATTATTCTTTTAAGGATAAGACACTAAGTCTAAGTAAATTTGAAAAAATGATCCGTGATGGGGGAGTTGCTAAATATCAAGCTGTAACAGGGGAGGACGATTTCTATATCGAAAAACCTTTGTTCGAAGAGTTGTCTTTCAAGAAAGAAGTTGCAGTACCTATTAAGAAGAAAGGGAAATCCTTTCCTATAATTGGTTCTCAATGGGATTTATTGCGTTTTAGGAAAGACCAGTCGTTAAGAAAGTTTTACGAGTGGCTTGTTGATGCTGGTTTAGGAATGAAGACGTCTCTTGGGTTTGGATTTTTACAGAACTATCCCAAAACAAAAAAGAAAACTCTTGATATAACAAAAATTAGGCCGCCAAGTCTGAAGGGGAAACAAATTATTACAAAGGAGATGATTTGAATGTTTGAATTGTTGCCCATGCTTGGAGAAATATATCTCGAGGAAAAAGGCATTGATGAATTCCAGAGTTTTTTGCAAAACCCTAAAGCAGATTACTACATCTCAATAAAGCTATATACCGAAGGTTCTTCAAAGGTAAAAATTATAAGTACCGAAATTGAGAGTTCACCTTATGACTACGAAAAGCTTAAAAACAAAATATTTTTTAGACAACCGCCGAACAATGGGCCAGGAACCCTACCTATTTCTATTCTTAATACAGACAACCCTAAAAAAACATTGATAGGAAAAATCCAAGCATGGTTCAAAAACGCTAAAAAACTTAAACCCAGTGATCCTAAGATCCTATCTCTTATTGAGGAAGCTGAAGATTATTTAATGAAAGAAAAAGACACGATTATTAGTAGAATAAATGAGCAAATAGAAGATATAAAAAATGATTTTAAGAGAAGAAAAGAAACCGGTGAGGTTCTTCCCCAGAACCCACGTATACTTCTCACGGTTGATTTTGATCCTGATAGCATAAGCAATGCTTTCCGCAAATTTCTTAAAGAAATTTTGTCAGAAGAAGTGAAGAAAAAGTATTACGGTAAAAAATTCAAGAGCTTAGGAGAAGGTGTATGTTACTATTGCGGAAAAGAAGGAGAAGTATTCGGCTTAGCATTTCCATTCAAGTTCTATACTCACGACAAAATTAATTTTGCCCAGGAATTAGAAGTTAACAAAAGCTGGCACCAGTTTCCAGTATGTTTTAACTGTGCGGTCCTAGCCGAAAACGGAAGATACTACGTTGAAGAAAAGCTACATTTTAAGCTACAAGGAGTCGATTACTTATTATTCCCACAAGTATTTCATAAAGAGAACTTAGAAGAACTTCTCTCTTATTTAATGGATAGTTATACCGAAAAAGTCGAGAGAAATGCTAGACAAGAAACCAGAGTCATTACCCTGAAAAACAATCTTACAGGCGACGAAGAGGAGCTATTAGAAAACATTAAGGACCTTGAAGATTACTTAATGGTCACTTTCCTGTTTTATCGTGTTAATAAAGCTCAAGAGGAAATTCTCGCCTTAGTACCTGACGTTTTACCATCTCGCCTATCAGAATTATACAATGCAAAAGACAAGATAGACTCTGAACCCTTTTTGTCTGAATTATGGGCGAGAGTGTCTAAAACAAAAGATAAGCCACCCGAATCTCTCAGATTTACTTTTAAATTTGTACGAGATCTTTATCCTTCCAGCTTAGCCAACGAAAAGTCCCGTAAAGACCTCTTTATTAATCAATTTTTAGCCCTTGTTTCCGCAGCACTAACAAAGTCACCGATAGACCAAGAAGTCATTATTTCTCAAGGAATAAGGAATCTTCGTCATATTTTCTCTAATCGGGGGAAACCATGGTATTATCTTTTTAAGATCTATGCTCTTGAGTATCTACTGGTACTGCTATATTATGATTTAATTGGATGTTTGAAACGAGACGAAAATACGTTACAAGGAGTTGAAAATATGAATGATGAAGAAATATTGAAACAATTAAAACTAGAGGACAACAGAATAATTGATTTAGTGATGAAGTTTTTCAACACTAACAAGTATTTTGATTCACCCGCTAAAAAAGGAGCATTTCTAGCTGGGATGTTAGCTAGAAGAGTGACATACGAGCAATACAAGAGCTTGAAATCGGAGCCCTTCTACGAAAAGCTATATAGTCTACGATTAGACTTACGGAAAGTCCGAAGGCTAGTTACTGAAAGCATGGCAAAACTAAGAGAATACAATTCTCCACAGAATAAGGCGTTGACAAACAACGTTAAAGCCATAGAGGCCTTGGCCACTTACTTCTTAAGCCAGACAAGCCCAAATGAGAAGATAACCAACGATGACATCAGTTTCTCTTTCGCAACAGGTTTAGCACTTGGAACTTCTCTGTTCGTGAAAGCGGGTGAGAAAATAGAAAAAGAAAATGAAGAATGATTTTAACCAAAATTTAAAGGAGGAAGAAAAAATGACAAACATAGTAGAAAACAGACATGAAATATTTTTCATATATGATGCAAAATATTGCAATCCTAACGGAGACCCTGGAGACGAAAATAAGCCGAGGACAGACCCTGAGACTGGTATCAATCTCGTAACAGATGTAAGACTAAAAAGGACAATCAGAGACTACTTATACGACGTAGAGAAAAAAGAAATTTTTGTCCGGCTTGAAAGAGATGAGGAGGGATACTTGCCAGACGCAAAAGAAAGGGCAAAAGCCTTCCTACCAGACGAGCTAAAAAACAAAAAAGAAAAAATCAACATTAAAAAAGAAAAAATTGACGAGAATATTTTGTCTAAATGCATAGATGTGAGATTATTCGGTGCCACTATTCCCTTAGAACTTAAAGATGAGAAAGGAAAAGATAAGACTACGAGCATTACTCATACTGGACCAGTACAATTCCAAATGGGGCGTTCATTTCACAAAGTAATCGTAGAAAGAATAAAAGGAACTGGTGCTTTTGCATCACAAAAGAAAAAGGAACAACAAGCATTTAGAACCGAATATATTGTTCCCTATTCTTTGATAGGGTTCTACGGGGTGGTTAACGAGCACAGAGCAAAGGAGACCAGATTAACAGAAGACGACTTAGCTGCACTCTACAGAGGAATGTGGCTTGGAACCAAGAATATGATTACGCGTTCTAAACTAGGTCTTACTCCCAGAATACTGTTAGTAATTAGATACAAACCAGGAAACTTCCAGATGAGCGATCTTGACTCCAAACTTGCAATCAAGTCCGATAAGCCCGATATCGAACTGAGAAATACTCAAGACTATGTAATGATTGCAGATGAACTAGTAGACGCTTTAAACAAATACAAGGAAAAAATAGAAAAGATCCTAATAAAAGACGATAACACCATCAACTTCGTAACTAATAATAATGAACCAACAGACTTAACAAGTATTTTAAAGCAGACAGGAATTCCTGTTGAAGAGCTTAACTTAGAGTAAGGTGATACTTAAATGGGGGTTCCATTCTTAATCTTCGACATTTCTGGGAGGTACGCTCATTTCCGGATGAGATATACCACTACTTCTGCAGCCACCCACTTAATCCCCCCTAGGCATACCATAGGTGGAATAATAGGAGCAATATTAGGAGTTCAAAAAGACGAGGTTTACTCTGTGTTTAGTCCTGAACAAAGCTTTATAGGACTAGAAACAATTTCTAAGCTCTCAACTGTCAAAATCACTTTCAATTTACTAAAAATCAAAGGATCTAGACAAATATCTACATTATTAGGGGTTAAAGAGCATATTATTGTTCCTTTTCAACTAGTCCGGGAACCAAAATACAGGATTTATTTCCACCACGAAGACAACCAGATAATGTCTGAATTGGAGTCTTTACTAAAAAACAAGGAATGTATTTATTCCCCGTCATTAGGGCTTGCTTCAATGTTGGCAAAAACAGATTATATCGGAAAAGCAAGCGGGACGGTTCTAGCATTAGAAGAAACCGTCGGTGAAGATATAGAGACTTTGTCTGTAGCACCACTCACGGCTTTCGACCCTATTCCACAACCAGGGAATCACTTCATAATAGATAAGTTCGCACGGTACCTCGACAAAGAACGCAAACCTGATGGTTTCTATAGAGTGGTCTTCGATGCGAATGCACAACCAATAAAAGGTCAGATAATTGAGACACAAGACCCCAAAAAACATATGGGATCTAAACTCCTTAAAATAAAAGAAACCGATCAGCAAAAAGTGATATTTGTATGGTAGTAAAAGCTAAGTTATGGTCTCATCCAGAGGTAGCTTTATCAGACCATCTTGTTAACACTCTTAAAAATATTGACTTACTACTATCAAATACCACTCTCCCCTCAATAATTATTGACGAGAACAATCAACTAGACGGAGAAGACTTCAAGAAACTCGCACTATTTGTTGGTGGAGTCCATGATGTCGGAAAGGCCACTACGTATTTCCAACAGTATATCCGTGAAACAGATCCAAGAAAAAAGAATCAATTAAAGACTCCTGAAAGCAATCATTCTTTATTGGGAGCAATATATGCATTTTACGCTGTTCCTCGCATAGATATTCTTTCAAACATTAAGAACCCTAAAATCAAAAAACAATTAGCTTTAATAGCTGCTACTAGTATTCTCAAGCATCATGGTGACTTAGTGTCTCTCAGAAAATCCAGGAAAAACATCAGGGATGAAATAAAAAACACTAAAAAACAACACAAAGTAATAAGAAAGCAAATAGAAGCGGTAGACCCGGCGCAGATAGATGAAATAATTCGAGAAGTAGAAACCTATTTGAAAATACAACTCCCAAAATGGGAAAAATTTGTCTACACTGCATTGTCAACAACAGAACTAGAAGAGGACATAAGAAAAGCTCAGAACTTGTTTAAACAGTTTGACAAGAGCTGTGACAAAATAATAAGCACTCCACGCCCAAACACAGAAAAAATAATCAGCCAAAACCCGTTGTGCTTTAATTTAACAATTATTGAGAGCCTTATTTACAGTGTATTACAGGAAGCCGACAAAACCGATGCAATGAGTACGACCTTAATAAGCAGAATAAACAAGAGCTTTTACCAAATACTCGAAAGATACCACCAGAATGCTTTCCCGGAGGAAAAAACAAATGATTTTTTCCCCAGCATACGTTCAAAACTCTACAAAGAAGCAAAAAACTACGTAGACACATTAAATCTTGGTATAAGAACGTATAAATTAGAAGCACCTACGGGGAGCGGAAAGACCTTAGCAAATTTGGTATGGGCATTTAAACTAAGACATAAATTACAAAAGCAAAAAAACAAAACATATCGGGTTGTTTATTTACTGCCTTTTCTTTCAATTATAGAACAAGTGCACCAAGTAATAAACACCGTTTTTTCAATGCAGGAAAAAAATACACTTCCTAGCAACTTACTACTAAAGCACCATCACTTAATACAAATAGAATATAAAACACACCAAGAAAATGAGGAATTTACTCCGAACCAAGAGTTATTCTACATTGAAGGTTGGAATAGCGAAATAATTGTCTCTACTTTCTACCAGTTCTTCCACACCCTTTATTCCAACAAGAAAAAGAACATGAGAAAATACAATAAATTTTTAAACACCATATTCATACTCGATGAGGTTCAGTCAGTCCCTCTAAAATACTGGCTCTTGCTTGAAAAAACATTACCCGTACTACTAGAAAAGACCGATTCTTATCTTTTAATGAGTACTGCCACACAACCAGCGATTCTACACGAAAAACTAGTGAATGTCTCAAACATAGGTATTGAGACCTACAAAAAACTCAACCGAATAAGAATAGTTGCAGAAAAAGAAAAATTACCTTATAAAGATTTCATCTCACAAAAAATTGAGAAAAAATTCTTCGATAAAAACAAAAGCACTATCATAATTACGAATACTGTTAGTAGTGCTCAACAATTATTCATAGACGCCAAAAGCCAAGGATTAGATAATGACTTCGAGCTATTCCATCTGTCCACTGGAGTAATCCCCAAACACAGGCTTGACAGAATAAACAAAATAAAGATTATGCTCCATGCTACTAAAACTAACAAGAGGCCATTACTTTTTACGACTCAACTCATAGAAGCAGGAGTTGACTTATCTTTTCAAAAAGGCTTCAGAGACATGGCACCACTAGACTCTATTATACAAGCATCTGGAAGAGTCAATAGGCACGGAAAAGAAAAACATCCTTCGGAGATTATTGTTCAACCATTGACACACTCAAGTAATAACAAAGAACTCAGTAAAATGATATATGACAAGACATTGATCGATCTAACAAAGAAAGTTTTTGAAGAACACGGAACAATAGAAGAAAAAATGTTTCCTGACATCATAAAAAACTACTTCATCAAAGCACGTGAAAAAACCAATGAACAAGAATCCAGAAAAATTCTAAACTATTTTTGCAAAGCAGAATTCTCAAAATTCAAGGAATTTCACCTAATCGAGGAGAAAATAGAAAGATACCCATTATTCATTGGGTATGACTCTCATGCAGAAAAGACGTGGCAAGAATATAAGAAACTCGCTACTATGAAAGACTGGAAACAAAGACAAGCAGGGTTCTTAAAAATTAAAAAACAGCTTTATGAATACGTTATTAACATAGACAAAAGAGTCTTGGAAAAAATTTCCGATGACCTTGAATATTATGGAGGTTTTTTCAAGCTAAACAAAAACTTAGTCCACTACTATTACTCTCCAGAAACAGGTTTTAAAAAAGAAGGGGTTGAAGATGAAGAACTTGTCTTCTAAAGAAAAAAATGAAAAATTTTTTCTCACAGACCCTATATACAGGATCTCAGGAATAACAATACAATATTACTATACATGCCACAGAGAGCTATGGTTCCACCTCCACTATTTCGATCCCATAGAAGAACATCACCATCTCAGCATTGGCCGAATAATACATGAGCAATCCTACAAAAAAATGTCAAAGAGGACTATTAACATAGGGACCTCCGTAGTTGATATAATAACAAAACAAAAAAGCACAATCATAATCTCTGAAATTAAAAAAAGCAGTAAATTCTTAGAACCATCGAAAAAACAGCTCTTGTACTACTTACTGCTATTAAAAAGACAAGGAATAAAAGCCCAAGGAATATTAAGAATCCCAAAAGAAAAGAAAAACTACAGATTGAAACTTACTCCAGATGTAGAGAAAGAGCTAGTAAACACAGAACAAGAGATTCTTAGAATCGCCAAGTTCCCTAGACCACCACCAATAGTGACAAGACCATACTGTAAGTCGTGTGCTTACTTAGAGATTTGTGAGGCTTAAAAATGAAGAAGTCTTTGTACTTAATGACTCACGGTATCCTTGCCAGGAAAGACAACACCCTTATTTATTATAACGAAAATGTGAAAACCACACTCCCTATCTCCCAAATACAAGACATACACGCGATAGGAAAAGTGACCATTAAGTCAGGTGCGTTATCATTAATGGCAGAAAAAAACATTCCAGTGCATTTCTACAATAAATATCAGACAAACATTGGTAGTTTTTACCCCCGAAATAACAATACTAATGGGACAATAATCATTGCTCAGACAAGAGCATACATAGATCCGAGCAAAAGATCCCACATAGCACGAAGTATTGTATTATCCACCAAACACAACATATTACATATACTGCATCACTACGCTAAAAACGACAAAGAAATACTGGAAGCTATAAACAAGATTCAAGAAATTAAGATACGCGAAACGACAAACATAAACAAAATCATGTCCGATGAAGCCCAGGTGTGGAAACAGTATTATTCATGCTTCGACAAAATTACTCCTTCTTTACCATTCGAAAAAAGAACTTTCAACCCGCCACATAACGAAATGAACTCGTTAATCTCATTACTTCACACAGTGACTTACTCTACTGTCCTTACCCAAATATTGCAAACATATTTGCACCCTGCCATTTCATATCTTCACCAACCATTAGAAAGAAGGTACTCCCTTGCCTTAGATCTCTCAGAGCCCTACAAACCATTACTCGCACATAGGATAATTTTCAGAATGATCAACAGAAAACAAATAACAAAAAATTCATTCGTAAAAGAAGACACTATTCGACTAAAAGAGCAAGCACTAAAAAAAATACTAATTGAATATCAAAAACAGTTAGACAGTACTGTTAGTAGTAAAAAGCTAAAAAGAAAAGTATCGTACCGCTTTCTAATAAAGCAGGACGCCCACAAACTAGTAAAATTCGTGTTAGAAGACACTAAAAAATTCTCAGCTTATAAACAAAAATAGTTAAATGGTTAAAATGCCCTACGTAATAATTGTTTATGATGTGAAAAATGAGAGAGTAAACAAGGTACATTCTTTTTTGAAGGGTTATTTGTACTGGGTACAGAATTCTGTTTTTGAGGGAAACATTACTGATGCGGACTTGGAGGCATTAAAAACACGATTGAAGGAAATTATTGACGAAGATGCGGACAGTATTTTTATTTATTCTTTAGCAACGGAGAAGAACTTGAAAAAGATTGTTTTGGGAATTGAAAAGAAAGAAGTTTCTTTAGTTCTATAAAACTTTTTTTTCGTTTTTCAGAGTATCACGAGGAATGTTTTTATTTTAAGTGTTTATTTAGATAATGAGGTATATAAAGTGATACCCTTATCGGAGATCTGCGATCCCCCTCCCCACTAATAAGCCCTAAAACCCCCAAAAAACAATAAAATAACAACGGTTTGAGAAGAACCCTAGAGGTCTGGAAACGAAACATATTTTTGCCTTATTTTTTTCTGTCCAAACGTTTGAGAAGAACCCTAGAGGTCTGGAAACGAATATAGTTTCCAAGATACAAGGCTTGTAGGAAATCGTTTGAGAAGAACCCTAGAGGTCTGGAAACTCTTCCCATTTTTTAATTATTCTTGAAACATCATAGGGGTTTGAGAAGAACCCTAGAGGTCTGGAAACCTTTATAATCCATATCCAAACTGGACCAATTAGCAGTGTTTGAGAAGAACCCTAGAGGTCTGGAAACGAAAAAACAGTTCAGGAATGGACTGTTATAAATTCAGTTTGAGAAGAACCCTAGAGGTCTGGAAACTGTTTCCAGCCCGTTCTTCGCGCGTTTTTTTCTCAAGTTTGAGAAGAACCCTAGAGGTCTGGAAACGTGCAATGACGAGCATATGCCTGATCATTGGAGGTAGTTTGAGAAGAACCCTAGAGGTCTGGAAACCGTCTTTGATTGTGATGCTTTGTCCTCTGGTAAATGGTTTGAGAAGAACCCTAGAGGTCTGGAAACTCGTTCCAGCTCGTCATGGATCAGTTTCATGTAGTAGTTTGAGAAGAACCCTAGAGGTCTGGAAACATTTTGTCATCAATACTAATTATTTTGTTGTTTTTAGTTTGAGAAGAACCCTAGAGGTCTGGAAACTTTTTAAAGACTTATTCATTAATGGAAAACAGAATAGGTTTGAGAAGAACCCTAGAGGTCTGGAAACTTTTTTTCCGCTTTGAAAATCAATAAGTAATCTATGGTTTGAGAAGAACCCTAGAGGTCTGGAAACGAATATAACCAATACTTTACCCTTGACTTATACGATCGTTTGAGAAGAACCCTAGAGGTCTGGAAACCTAAGACAATCGCTAAATATAATCTTATGGCGGTATGTTTGAGAAGAACCCTAGAGGTCTGGAAACCATATATACTTCTTGGAGTCGTAGATGGGGGGGAATAAAGTTTGAGAAGAACCCTAGAGGTCTGGAAACTCCTACAGACATGAATATACCTAAAAAACTTTTTCAGTTTGAGAAGAACCCTAGAGGTCTGGAAACATGTTCGCGACGTAATTATCTTCAGCAGCAGTATAATTTTTGAGAAGAACCCTAGAGGTCTGGAAACTTCTGTTTTTTCTCTTATTTCAGCCAAACGTTTAAGTAGTTTGAGAACACTTTTAGAGGTCTGGAAACAAAAAAGGGACAAACAAACGATGAGTAAAAATGAGGTGTGAATACGGAATGCTATTAATAAAAAACTTAGAACAATTATTTACAGGCTTAGAACTTTTAAAAAATGTCTCGATAACAATGAAAAATGGCAAATTTAGTGAAATAATCCCTGCAGGTAAAGAACAGGAATACTTAATGGTCAGTGAATATGAAGTAATTGATGGCAGTGGAAAAACAGCATTACCCGGCTTTGTTGACTCCCATACCCACCCTGTTTTTATCGGAGAACGCGCTTTTGAATTAGGTCTTAAACTTGAAGGAAAGAGTTACTTAGAGATATTGGAGCGCGGTGGTGGTATTAAATATAGTATGGCAAAAACAAGGGAAGCCAGTAAAAAAGAGTTATTAAATTCTCTTCTTAAGCGTCTCGACGAGTTTTTGTTAAATGGAACGACTGTTGTAGAGGCTAAAACAGGTTACCATTTGAACAAAGAAGGAGAACTCTTAGCTTTAGAAGTAATTGAAGAGGCAAATAAGCTCCACATTGTAAAACTCATCCCTACTTTCCTCGGTGCACATTTGGTTCCTCCGGAGTATTCTGAACGCCCAGACGCTTATGTCGAACTCATAACTGATGAGATGCTTCCAGAAGTCAAAAAACAAGGGATTGCTAAGTTTACAGATGTTTTTACTGACAAAGGAGCTTTCGACGTAGACCAAACTAGACAAATACTTTCACGCAGTAAAGAGTTGGGGATCCCTGTAAGGGTACATGGTGAAGAGCTTGTCCGTACGGGAATTAGCAGAATTGCAGCGGAAGAATTCGGGGCGGTTTCTGTTGATCATTTATTAAACGCTACTTTGGAAGACTTGAAAATAATGGCGGAGAACGGTACTGTTGCAGGTGTCATGCCGATGGGTCCTGTTGTCTTGTTTAAAAATCGTTTTGTCCAGTATTCTTTATTGAAAGAAGCAGGTGTAACTGTTGCTTTAGCCAGCGATTTTAATCCTAATAGTTACGTCCAAAGCATGTTTACGGTCATTGGACTAGCATCTTATTTTAGTCATTTCCCTGTTCAAGAAGCGTTGAAAGCTGCTACTTACGGAGGTGCTGAATCCCTAAGATTAAAAAACAAAGGTGTAGTGAGAGAGGGTTATGACGCGGATTTGGTTTTATTGGATGCCCCTACTGCTGACCACATTCCTTATTATTTTGCTAAAAATTTAACAAACACCGTGATTATTGAGGGAGAAATCGTTGTTAAGGACAAAAAAATTGTTAGGAAACAGAAAAAAGACTAGTAATGACCGTTAGAGTGAGCTTTATCTTTTATTTAGTATGCGGAGGCTACGTATACCACTTGTTTGGCTTCTTTTCCACATACCACGCAAGAATGGAATGGCTCTTCTTCCTCATTGAGCTTAGTTCCTCTAATCTCTACGGAAAGCTTTTCTTTTAATACGTCTGCGCATTCAGGGTTTCCACACCAGTTTGTACGTATAATTCCTCGTTTTTCGTTATAGATTTTTTCTATTTCTTCGAATGTTTTTGCTTCTGAAATGCTTTCTTCAAGCCTTTTCCACGCTTTTTGACGTAGCGTTTCTTCAATTGCGTCTAAAGTATCTTTTACTTTTTTGACTAGCTGGTCTTGTGGAACAGTTATTTTTTCTCCGTTGTCTCTCCTTACCAAAACTACTTGGTTCTTTTCGATATCTCGAGGGCCGATTTCTAGCCTAAGAGGTACGCCTAAGAGTTCATATTGGTTAAATTTCCAACCAGACGTATAATTGTCTCTTAGATCTGCTCTTGCTCTGATCCCTGCATTTTTCAAGGTTTCAAGGACTTTGTTAGCGGCTTCTTTCACTATTTCATGTTTGTTTTTAAAGTAGATAGGAATTATGATTACTTGTGTAAGGGCAACTTTGGGGGGTATAAGGGCTCCTTTATTATCCCCATGGAATGAGAGTATAGCAGCAATAATCCTTGTGGATATCCCATAACTAGTCTGATACACATAGTCATGATCTCCGTCAGGTTTTTGGAATTTTACATCGAAGGCCTTACTGAAATTTTGTCCAAGATTATGAGTAGTTCCTATTTGCAGTACTCTCCCATCGGGTAAAGGTGCGTCATATGCCACGCTGTAATCTGCTCCGGGGAAGGTGTCGTGTTTAGGCCTTTTCAGAATAATATATGACAATGCCAAGTCATCGAACAGTTTTTCATATATCCTCATAGATTCTTTTACTTGTTCTTCGGCTTCTTCATAAGTAGCGTGAGCAGTATGCCCTTCGTGCCAGAGGAATTCTCTGTCTCTAAGAAGAACCTTTGTCTCTTTAGTGTCCCAGCGGACAATGTTACACCACTGATTAACTTTTAATGGAAGATCAGTATGTGCCCTTATCCACAATGAAAACATTGAATACATGATTGCCTCTGATGTTGGCCTAAGACCTACCTTTCGTTCAAGTTTTCGATTTCCAACATGAGTAATCCACGCTACTTCGGGTGCAAAGCCAGAAAAATGTTCTGCCTCTTGGTTCAGTAATTCTTCAGGTATAAACATGGGAAAATAATAATTATTGTGACCTGTTGCTTTTAATTCACGATCTAAGATTTTCTGGATATTTTCCCATATTCCATATCCATTAGGCAATAATACGTTTGCCCCTTTTACAGGTGTCCTATTGTCTACTATTTCTGCTTTTTTTACAACTTCGCTATACCACTCTGCAAACTCTGTTTTCTTGTCATGTTCTAATGGCAAAACCTAACACCCCGTAAAGAGTTGTTTTTACGTGCTTTGTAAAAGTTAAAAGTTTCACTATTGACTGCCTTACCTATTGAAAAAAAAGTGTTAATTTCCTTCTGGAAGGCAGTCACCTATCACTATAAGCACCATTTTCAACATAAACCTCTTTTATTTAAAATCTTTTGGATGCAAAAACGTGTTCCTTTCAATATGGAATATAAATAAAACGTTTTTGTTTTTGTTGTTACTCTATTTCGATCTTGGTGAATAACGCTGGTATCATAGTTGTTAAAATAAGACCTATGAAAAAGTACCTTATTAGCGTGGCAAATAACTGAATACTTTGCGGTGAGTTATCGAGTCCTGTATGTTGAAGAATAGATAATAATAGTACTAATGGAACTAAGATCATATACCCAACAAAGATCCTTACGGTTCCTTCTAATAGTGAGTTTGGCCTACTGTAAATACCAATATATCTCTCTTGTAATAAATGCCCTAAAAGAATTCCAGTTAATGCTCCCATTGTTACTGCTCCAAATTTAGCATCCATGTCAAAACCAAAGCTTGCAGTAGCTACTAAAAATAAGATCAGCGGGCTAAATGATAACGCGATTTTTTGTTGATATTGTAGTTCCTCAACTATGGGCTCTGTTTTGGCCCATAAATATTCAAAAACAATTACAATTATTATCCCCAAAATCCATCCTACTATTACATCTTCTAAGAAATGTACAGCTAAATATAATCTTGAGATTCCTATTAATAGAACAATTATAATGGCAAAGATCCAGAACTTTTTGTTTTTTAATTCATAAGCAAGTATTCCCCAGAATGTAACGCTTCCTTGCGCATGTCCTGAAGGCATTCCCATTGTTTGTTTATATTCTTCTACGTTTACACCGATCCAATGTTCTTCAGGATTTGTACTAGCATATGGCCTTGGAGATTTTATTAGTAGTTTGAGGAATGAATTAAGATAGGAACTCATGGTGATCCCCATCGCAAGTTTAATTGCGAGTCTTTTGTCCCATACCCAGTAAAAAAATGCGACCGCAGCTATGTAGAATAATTCATCTCCTAATGCAGTAATAAATAAGAAAAATGGAGTTAATAACGGATTTCTAAGGCTTTCAAAGAACTGGACGTACTGTGTTCTCATGTGGAGAGATGAGTAGACATTCTAAATAAGTTTCATCCAAAAAAAGGAAGGAAAAATTAGGTTTTAATTGTTTTTACATTCTGCGTCCTCTACGGCCACCCTTTCTTCTGGTACCGTCGTGAGGCAGAGGTGTTACATCTTCAATTCTACCAATTCTAAGCCCAGCTCTCGCTAATGCCCTTAATGCTGCTTGGACACCGGGCCCAGGAGTACGAGATTTATGTCCGCCCGGAGCACGGATTCTTACATGTATTGTTTTAACACCTTTTTCTTTTGCCTCATCTGCTGCTGCAAATGCTGCTTTCATTGCTGCGTATGGGCTGGACTCTTGGCGGTCTGCTTTTACAAACATCCCACCAGATTTTCTGCTAATTGTTTCAGCGCCAGTCAAGTCAGTAATATGGATAATAGTATCGTTATAACTGGCGTAAATATGAGCTACTCCTGTAATGGAACGTTTCTTTCTCCTCTTTGGAGTAGGACTAGCTTCATTGTTATCTTGGGGAGCGGTTTTATTACTCATATTATTCACCTTCTGTTTCTGTGACCTCTACTTCTCCTTCTTCATCAGACTGTTGAGGTTTTGCTTGTGGCCTCATAGGATGATCTTCATTGTTATATGGTGAACGTGGGGAATAACGAATCGTATTTTCTTCGCTTACTGGTACTAAATAACTTGGAGAAGTTACGATATGGTCTCCGACCATTATGTGTCTGTGGACAATCATTTGCCTTGCTTGATGGGGTGTTCTTGCTAGACCTTTCTCATAAACAATGGTTTGTAATCGGCGTTTTAAAACGTCTTCAACATCCAAAGACAAAACAGCTTCAAAAGTAGCAGTTTCTGGTAGTAACCCATAACGAGCCATTTTATTAATGAGGACTCTTTCTTTAATTGCGCGTTCTTCTTCGTCCAGCGCGAGCATTGAACGGGCTTGTGCTCTCCAGCGACCCAAAATAGAACGTGCTCTCCACACTTCTCTCTTATTTCTTAATCCATAACGCCCCACCAAGTCAAGCTCTGTTTGTAAACGATCCATTCTGTAAGGATGGCTCGGGGTTTCATATTTTTTACGTGGTTTTTTAGGATCTCCCATGTTTTCTCACCTTATTTCTTCTTACGTGATACACCAAGAGCAAGCCCTCTTCTACCGTTGGACTTGGTTCTTTGACCACGGACTTTTAGCCCTCTTGAATGTCTAATACCTCTCCATGAACGCATGCGGATCATGGCTTCAATGTCTTGTCTACGTTGCAATATTAAGTCGGAACCTAATAGATGTCTATTTTCTCCCGTTTGTGGGTCTCGAGGCCTATTAACTAACCACCATGGCAGTCCTATGGAGATGGGATCATATAACGCTTTTTCTATTTTTTCTATCTGAGCATCAGGAACATAGCCTAATTTCTGATTTTCATCAATTCCTAAAGCCCTTAGGACTGCGATCGCGAGCCTCTGATTAACTCCTTTAATATATGTTAGTGCGATTTTAAGGGGTTTATCACCTCTAATGTCTGTGGAGGCAACCCGCACTAAATGTCGATACCCTGTTTCACTCATGGTGCTGACCCTTCTATGGTTATTTCTACAACCTTTTCACTTTCTTGCAATTAATAAGATCATCGTTTGCGAACTAATTGCAGTTTACACTTTTCATTAATTTATTTCAAAAAAATTTAGCCCCACCCTTCTTTAGTATTTATTGATTTGTTACATCATTTCAAGTACCATATTAGCGTCTGAAACAGCGTCTGAAATGAGTTTTTGAATTCGTCGGGAAAGATTTGGCTTTATTTCCTCTATTTCTTGTTCTGTGGCTATTCTAAAGTAAACGGATCTCATGTCAAGTAGGTTCGGAATACGACGTATTATCTTGCTTTCTATTAACCTGCGAAGCGCGTAACGCGTTTGATCCTTGTTTACATGGGGTAATGCATCTTCTATTTGTTTAGGCGTCATTGGCCCTTCAATTATTAGTAAGGTCATTATTTCTTTAGATGGTGGGGGTAACTTAGTAAATATTTTTAACCCTCCTTTCAAACATATACGTGACTTTTTGGGTTAATAATTTTACTGAATAATACAAATAAAGTTACCTAAAAATCTCATTAATACAAAGAAAAAAAAGGATCAAAAAAAGAAAAAAAAATAATTGTTTTAGCTTTTATCTCCAAATAATATCCATAAAATATAAAGCAATTGTTTAAACAAGATGAAAATATCGAGATATAGGTTTAGAGCAGCGCTGTACGGAGAATAAATTTGTCTTTTCTCAATTAATGAAATATCATAGAAGATATATAGTGAAAAAAGGACTGCAACAAAAAGAGAATATATGAAATAAATGAATGGAGAGAAGCTTAGAAAAATTCCAATAATGCCAAAAATTATTACAGCCCATAGTCCAATGTTTAAGTATTTTCCCATGGGCGTTAAATCTGGATTTTTTATTTTCACGTAAAAATAAGCACTGAATACAATTGCTGATGTTAAGAAGAAAGCCATTCCTACAATAAATGCTCCTGATGTTGAGATTATTATTTGAATTAAAGGAGTAATTGTAATCGCACTGCTTGGGACAATAATATATAATAATATTTTATGAGTTTTTTCACTTCTAGCAAAAAACCCTATGATCAGTGCGACTAACCAGCCGATTACTCCTAAAAAGAATATTATGGCCGGAAGACCATTTTCTAAGAAAAATAGAACAATAGCTCCGGCGATAATCATCGATATTGCAGTTATAAAATATGTTTTTGATTTTACCTCGTCAATAGAGACGTATTCTTGATATGGTTGATAAAACCCTGGGTACTCAGACATCATACTCACCATTAAACTTACATGTCTTTCTAATGAAATAGGTTCTTTCCAAAAAAAAATAATATTATAGGAAGTAATTAAAGGACACCTTTTTCCCTAAAAAATGAGTTGTAATATTATCATTATTATACACACAAAAATACTAGTAAATATTCCTGCTAGAAAAAATTCAAAACTTTCAAGTACCTTTGGGTTAACAAAATTTTTTATTTGAATTGTGTTTTTAAGAGCACTTTTTTCAATCCATTCTTTAGTATTTAAAAACACATAATACGTTATTATGGCCGTAATTAAAAAAAGGAAAATTTGAGAGAAAAGTAGCTTATTCCAAGGTTCTGCCGTAATTTGTGAATATACCATTTTTAAGCTCCATTTTTTTTCCTCATTTTTTTTATCCCACCACCCGTAGTCCATTCCTATTATCCCTACAGGCAAGTAAGAATATAAGAAGAAGAATATTACTACGAAGTAATTATCTATCGAAATTTTTTCTTTCTCAAGTGTTTTTGGAGCAAATATAAACAGAATCAATGCTATCTGATATGATAATAAAATCCATAATCCCACCTTAGCCTGTGTACTTTTTACTCCAAGTTCTATCCAATCTCTAATAAAGCATATTGAACTTCCTAATAAAAATCCTATAACAAATCCTATTTTTTTGATAGATATTTCTTTGTTATTTGTTATTATTAACAAAGGAATTAAAGACAAAAAAGTGCTTCCAGTAATAATTATTAGTAAAACATCGAACACCATTTTCTCCTCCTATTGTTCTGTTTCTG
>JAMOVR010000015.1 GCA_027061945.1 Candidatus Heimdallarchaeota archaeon | reverse complement strand
AGAAATATAATGAGAGCATTTTTTGCTGGCAATACTCTCCAAGCTAGTCAAGTAATTCACCAAAGTCATGAATACAGGAGTAGGGTAAGAAAAGAGATTTTTGATTTTTCTAAAGAGCAATATTCTGGATTTACTTTTCATTTTCTTCGATTTTTAGAGAGAATCAATAGTTATGCTGCAGACATTGGGGAAGCAATAATAAACATAAATCACTAATCCATATTTTACTAAGTATCATAACGTTTTTCTTTTCGTAAAACTCGAAAACTTCTTTTATTGTATCATATCATTTTTTGGCATGGAAAAAATATCTTTACCAATTCAAGTGAGATATAGGGACTTAGATACTTTTGGTCATGTGAATAGTGCTGTTTATCTTACTTATTTTGAAATGGCGCGTGTGAAGCTTTTATTAGATTACTTTAAAACTCATCCTAAGTTCAAGTTTGTAGTAGCTAAGACTATTATTGAGTATTTATCCCCTATCATTTTAACGGATCAGATTGTAATTCACTGTTGGGTAGATCATATAGGTAATTCCTCTTTTACTTTGAAATACAAAATCACTAATGACGATCAGAAAAAAACTTTCGCTATGGGGGAAACAATCCAAGTAAACATTGGTGAAAATGGTAAAAAAGCACCATTACCTAATGATTTTCTTGCATTTATAGAAAAATATTATTTGAAAACTGAAAAATAACACAAAACTAGATTTTACCAGCAAAACTTAAAATAATTAATCAAGAAAAAATTCTACTAGAAATTATGTTATATTAGGAAGATGTCAAAAAAATGACCAGATTTATAGTCCCTCCCGAGGAATGTGGTTCATTAAAAGAAATGATCTCTTTTTTATCCGGAAAATGGAATCTACCTATATGTATTGTACTATTTAACGGATCAAAAAGGTTCAATGAATTAAAAGAAGAACTTTCTCAAAGAGCGGGTGAAGAGATATGTTCTTCCTCTTTGTCACATGCCCTAAAAAATCTAGAGGATCAAGGGTTTATTACTCGAAATGTTGTTGTTGATTCTACACCGGTTAAAGTGGAATACAGTCTTACAGAAAAAGGGAAAGCACTTGAAAACGTCGTAAAAGCAATTTTAGAATGGACGCAAAAATATAACCAGAGTGAAAAAGATATTTTAGCATAAATAATTAATGATTAAAATAAATAATTAATTTATATAATTTATATCTAACTTAGCTGGGAAAATATGTTTCAGCTTTTTTTATCTTCTTCTTTTTCTTCATCATCATTTATTAACCAAAATTGTTTCTCAAATTCTTCGTAAGCTTTGTACATTTGTTGTTTCATATATGTTGAAGTTATGTCATGATGTGTGATCCAACCCACTAATCTATTTTCGTTATTACCCCCTTCAACTACAGGAAGTCTTGATACGTCTCTTCTAGCCATTAATGAAACAGCTTCTGCAAGGCTAGCATCACTAGAAATTGCGATAACTGGCCTTTTCTTTTTAAGTAGAATGTCTTTCACACTCCATTCTTTTGGATTTTCGGCCAATGCTCTTTGTACATCTGACAAAGTTATTACTCCTACAAACCGATCATTTTCAAATACAGGAAAACCACTATGCCTTGTTTTTTTGGCAAGTTCAAGTACTTCTTCTAATCTGCTTTTAGCATCAACAATAACCAGTTTTTCCATAGGTGTCATTGCTTCAGTTACTGGGATTGTATTTAGAATGTCTTTTTTATCTGCATCTCCTATCTTAACACCTCTGCGGTCGAGTTTGACAATGTAAATATCTTTTTCATCAAGTCTTGTAGATATGACCCAGCTAAAAGTAACTGTAAACATTAATGGTATAATTAAGAAGTAATCATTTGTAATCTCTAAACTCATTATAATTGCTGTTAATGGCGCTTTACCGGTTCCAGCGAACATTCCGGCCATTCCTAAAATCGCAAACACAACAACCTCGTTTTTATCAAATCCTAACAAGTGTTGAGATAAAAAACCAAATAGGAATCCAAACATTATTCCTAAAAAGAGAGTAGGTGCAAATACACCTCCAGATCCACCAGAACCAATAGTTAATGCTGTAGTTAAAGCTTTTAATATAAATAAGCTCAGAATAATCATTGCCCCGGTAGTTACTAGTTCATCAACATATTCACCCCTAAACACTGCCTCCATTGGCTCATACGTAAGACCTACCATTGAAAACTTTAGCCAGTTATCTTGTTTTAAAATATATATCCCCACATGAATGATTCCAACAAGGAATCCTCCAATGGCAGGTGTCAACATAGGAGAAACACCCCATTTTTTACTCATGGTGTTTTCAAAAAAGTCTTCAAAGAAATAAAAGAATTTAATCCAATAAGTAGATACAAACCCTAAAAGTATTCCTAATATTATAAACAATGGAATCAAAGCAGGATTATGATAATGAAATTCTGGGACACTCGTGAAAGTTGGTTGCGGCCCAAAAAAGAATTGCCCTACTACTGTCCCAACAACTGATGCAATAATTACTGGTACAAACATTAATCCCATTTCACTTCTAGCAAGTATTTCAACTGCAAATAGTGCTCCTCCAATTGGAGCATTAAAAATCGCGGAAATGCCAGCACCAACACCTGCAATCACCATTATTCTTAGTTCTTTAGGATTTAAATGCAGTTTTTGTCCTACGACTGAACCAAGGCCTGCACCTATTTGGGCAATTGGCCCTTCTCTACCTGCAGATCCTCCTGAGCCCAGTGTGATTGCTGAAGCCACAATTTTCATAAAAGGTACTCTTAGCTTCATTCTGCCATTATGGAGCCAAACAGCTTCCATTACTTCAGGAACACCATGGCCTCTTGTTTCTTGAGACACATTTGTAGTAATATAACCAACCATGATCCCGCCGATTACTGGACTTATTAGAAATGGTAGCCAATCATATTTTTCTAACCCGATTCTGCCTAGATATTCCTTTGGTAATAGGAACATGACATAAAAAAACCAGTCAATCGTAACTTTAAGTATCCACGCCCCAACACCTGCTAATAACCCTACGATCATAGCTAGAAAATTTAACCTAAGAGCTGGGCTCATCTTATGAATGGCTCTTAATAATCTACAAGAATATTGTTCACATGGCTTACCAGTAATTATTTGTTGGATCTCCGAACTCATGGTATTACACCGTATTTTTGAATGGAACAATTATTTGAATAATTGATTTACTACTTGAGGTTTAAAAAAACGACAAATAACCTTTTTCATAACTATTCAATAATTTAAATCAATACTTGCTAATCTAAAAAAAAGCACATTACTAACATTGTTCTTGATTTTTAAAATTTATAATTATCTCTAAGAAACTTCGGTAAATACATAGATTCCTTTAACTTTTTTTCATCAATAATGATTGGTATTAAGTCGTGTATACACGTAAATGATCTACATTTTTTTGTCTTTGTTCCGCCCCATTTGGCGCCCCACGTCTTTAAAGCAGCAAAAACAATTATTAAATCCTCTCCTTTTTCAGTAAGAACATATTTTACTCTAACTGGTTTTGTATCAGAAATGGGTACTCTCATTACAATGCCTTCTTTTTCTAAGTGTTTTAGAACGCTTGTTAGCATGCGGGCAGATATTTGTGTGTTATCAACAGCCCTAATTTTTCTTTGTAGCTCGTTAAAGCTAGAGTATGGGTTCCTCATTAATTCAGCAATAACATATATTACCCACTTTTTCCCTAGCAAATGTGCAGTCATTAAGACTGAGCATTCGTCATTTTCTTGAGAAGTTTTATCGTCTCTGCTTTCTGAATCCATTTATTACCATGTTTATTACAAAAACACGCATTAAATAACTTACTTTTTTGTTAGTAAAAAACCTTTTTTTTTCTATCTTCTTGGGTAATTAGTTTCACAATAAACTTACAACCAGCAATAATATATATAATAGGTTTACATTAAACATAATTGCATGACATCCCTAAGCAGAGTTAAGGACTTCTTTACAAGCTATAGGGGGCTAATCGCTCTCATAATTATATATGAGACCCTTGTAGTCTTGTTCTTATCGACATTTAGCGGACCAATGATCGATAGATTTGGTGATTGGCCGGTACTAAGCTACATATTTCCATTGATTAAAAACGTTCCTGGAGGAGACGGTCGTCATGCTGCAAGAGCTATCTTGATTTATCACGGACTAGCCATTCCATTCATGGTTGCCGTGGTATTCTTCTTCATGGATCAGTATGAATTTAGACCAGGAATGGAAACACTCACCAAATGGGTATTATTTGTTGGTGCAATGTGGACAAGCATTTCCGCCATTATTGAGGCATACTTCTGGGCAAGCAGAGTTATGCATGGACTATTTATTTCTGGACAAGCAATAGTATTCTTCGGAGGGATCTTGTTCACAATTGGAATATGGCCAACAAAAGACTTCCCAGTTGATGAACCATATACTGAATACAAAGTAGCAGGAGTCAATTTTGAATATCTTAATGTTGCTATTACCAGCATTGCAATTCTTATTTCATCACTAATTGCTGCAGTTGCTGCCTCATTCTATGGATTCAAGGATAAATATTATCCCTCTGATCCACAAACATTCTTTGACAGGACTACTATTCACGACCCAAGTGCAGTACAACAAGCAATCGCAAACATTGAAAAACGTTCTATTGACATACTTCACCCTGTCCTCCTAGAATCTATCGTTAGAAGAGAATATAATGATGGCTGGACCTTCTATGAAATGTTCGTTTCCCACCTCCACATCATGGTAGCACTTTTAGCAGCAGCAGTAATGCTATACACAGTGAGAATTGCTAACATGAAAGTTAACTCCCATGTGTTCAGATTAATAGTTGATATTGACACTTACATATGGACTCAATGGTTCTACCTAATTGGTATTATCATTTTGTCTGTAGGTGCATGGTTAGTTATTACTCCATGGGAATATGCACACCATGTTATTGATGCAGGAGCTGCGTTCTTATTAACCGCAGGATTGGCAATAGCAATAGTTGGATGGATAGAAATCGCAAAAGAGCAGTTAGGTGATGAATACAGCAGTGCAAGTTTCGGAAAGAAGGTTGCTGCCATTTTCAAAGACCCCGTTAAGATGGGCTTATACTTCCAATTACTCTGGGTAAACTTCGTAGTAACATTCCCAGGAATTTATGTTGGTCTAAACTTGGATATGTTCAGAAGCGATGAATATATCTTAGTTGAGTACTCATTTAACGTTGGTCACTGGCACGTATTAGCAACCTTAATTGCAGTAATGGTAATGTTAATTGCAACAGACTACTATGGTATTGAAGGAGCACTAAGAAAAGTCATTGGATGGTCAGTAACTCTTGGTTCCATCTTCGGTTTTGCTTTCGCTACCAAATACATGCTCCGCAACCCATACGCTCCCTATGAATTTGACTGGTTAATGATTGACATTGGCCTTGGATTACTATCCTTAGGTGTCGGTCTACTTTCCCTTTACTTGTTATACGACTATTTAGTCAAAAAAGTAAAAAACTAGTTTAAAACAAAAAAAGCTAAAAAATAACCTTCCCCTTCCACCTTTTTCTTCTTTTTCTTATTCTTTTTAAGACTGAAATAAGGTCATATAAGTTTAAATAAACAATTATTGTTTTTGTCATTATCTTACAAAAAAATAAAATCTATTTACAAGTTCTAAATTAAATTTATTTTTAAAGGATTAAGCTCTAATTTGTTATTCTATTTTTTATATTTCATTCTATAAAAAATGCTAATTGTTATTAAACCTATCAATAAAAAGAAGTATCCATTTTTTGGATTTAATGTAATTATTGGTGTATGGGAAAAGATTGTGTCTTGAAGATTGCTGTTGATTGTTTCACTTGCTTTAAGTCCCCATAAATCAAATCCAAAATACTGATATATGGTCATATTTGTATTGTTTCTCTTGTCAGTATAATTAACTTTAACCTCGTTGTATAAGTAATTCATTACACCATAACTCACAATCGTATTATAATAATTTAAAACTGAGATTCTAAATTCATTTGTTTCGATGGAGAAGGTTAAATTATAGTTTGAATAAAAGATAAGCCCATCTTTATACATCTCTCCTTTATATTCATGTTCTAAGTGGTTATTACTAACAATTATTTTCCCACGATCTGCGAGATTATTTATGTTATTATTTATGGTTTCTTCATTAGACATCATTGAATAATAAAATTCTTTTTCTAAGGGGACAACTAATGGTAATGAATTGCTATAGTTATCAAAAATCAAATACGGAAGTTTCTTTTCATCAAATATGGTTAAAAGTTGCGTTTCAGTAATATTATCCATATTATTTAATAATGTGTCAATATTATTTGTGTTATAAAAAATATAATTATCAATTCTTTGACTATTTAAAGAAATAATAGTTGAAATCCGTTCTGTTCTTAAATCATGGGGATAAACGTCCATAAAGTTAATCCTATAATAATAACTATCCTGAGTTTTTGATAAATTCAAATTATAAACAATAACATTAATACCTGCGCCATACTCTGGTTCCACGCTACTTTTTGGGACCTCATATGTCTGATTATTCATAAAAGGATATAATGAAATCAAATAATTATTATCTTTATTCTCAATATTGTTATTTATTCTTATTTCCGAGAATTTTGTAAATGAAAAGAAGTAAGATTGTTTTAATTTTATCGTTTCATAATACTCTGTCCCATTTACCTCCAAAATTAATCCCAACCCAAAAAATAGAAGAATAATTAATCCTATGACTTTTATGCGTTTTATATCCCCCTCGCAATTCTTCAATATTGCGTTTAACATATATTATAATTGTTGGCGGACATATTTAATTTTTATCTGAGTAATTATGATAAGAAATTATTTCTTTTTTTATTCATTTAAAAATTATTAAAAACCTTTTTTAGCAGATATATTCTTAATATGTATTATGAAAAATATGATGGGATTAATGTTTTTTTATTCAAAAAAAATATTAAAATTCGCATTAATTTTTAATATCTTGTTTTTTAGTAATTTCATAATACCTTTAACATCATCTCAGGCTTTAATTTATAGGACTTCTTATGATTTATTTAAAAATAATTCTGCGAATAAGAATTCTTACAGGGTATTAGATGACAATCTGCGTTTGACACAAAAAAATTGGTTGAAAAATAGATATGATGTATACGTTAACAATTTGTCCAGCATATTAGATGGAAGTGATCCTGCGTTAAACTATTTTGGTCTGAAAACATATTTTGCAGATGATTATTACTGGGGCGACAATGACAAGCGTAATGGTATTAATAATAACGTTGTTATAGCTGTTCTGGATGATGGATTAAAACTAGAAGACTGGCTCGATTTAGAAAATACATTAAATATTAACATTATGTGGTACGCAACTTATAGTAGTATAGGTATACATGTTGTGGACAGCCCGTATTACCTAAGAGATAATCATCTTGAAGAAGCATATGCTGGACATGGAGTAACTGTTTTATCCACTCTTGGAACAATTGCTCGAGGAATAAATGTTGTATTTATTGATCTACTTTTCGCAGAAAATGATTACTTTGGTTTCACCTTAGATGAAGCGTTCAAATTTTTAGTAGATAATGGGGATAAATGGGGAATTGATATTGTTCTTGTAACAACTTCTGTTAAAGTGAATAACAACCGTATTCCTGCAATGGAGCGGAATTCATCTGCTTTATTTGATAAAAACTATTTCATGGTTGTTTCTTCTGGAAATGCAGGAAATAAGTATAATACCTATTCTGATGGGTCTTATTTTTATCCTCAGAAAAGTCCTTACTGGTTTACAGTGAGTTCTATTGACTATGAAGATATTGGTAATTATTTTGATACTGATTTGTACTCGAAAAAAAATGAATGGAGCGGAACTGCACGTAGTAGTTATTTATCTGCATCATGGGGTGATACTTCCTATTCTGCCTCGTCAATAGATTGGGTGATGCCTGGGAACCAAGTCCCTACAATGCTTAGCAGTCCTAGTTATAGGTATGATAATAATCTAAGAAAATGGGAATTTTCTTGTGGTACAAGTTATAGTAGCCCTTATTTGGCAGGAGTTGTGGCTGTAATACTAGATGGTTATATGGACGGTTATCTTGCTTTTCAAAAAACTGCACCAATACTAACTATTAGTAAGATTAAACAGATATTACTAAGTGCATCTAGTTTGAGTGATTTTAACTACCTTTTAGGTTATGGCTTTGTTAACGTTCATGATGCATATTCACTAGCTTATAAACAAGGATATCTAGAAGCAGCTCCTAGACCCCCTGGTGGAATTGGTCCATCCCCGCTATAAATTAAACAATAAGACAAACAGCTAATAGACTATTATTAAGGCCCAAATAATAGTTGAAATGTTTCCCACGCTGTAATTATATGAGGATGCACACTTCTAAAATCGATTCCTTCTAATTTAGTTGTTTTCTCAAGTTTTTGTTTTAATGCATTTTTTAGAGAAACCATTGGCGCTTCAGCCAATAAAAATAGACCTAATGCAGAAACCGGCATGTCCATTACCACTAAAGAAATCATCATTGTGGCATTTTGATCACGTTTTCCTTCCTGTTTAACGGTAAAAAACATGTTGTAAGTAGCCCCTAAATCGGTAGTAAGTATTGCATATTCCGTCTGTTCACCAAACCAATCCATTAAAAATAAGATGTTCTCAGTTATTTCATTTACATTTTCAGTTATATCTGGATAAACAAATATAACTGTTGGCCCTTTGATTTCATCAAAATAGCTTAGCACTAAATAATACTCCCAGTTTTTCAAAGGGATATTAATTTTATATGTTAGCTCTTTTATTTCTTCATCTTTTTCTCCGTTAAGACTATTCATGGATTCCAAGACTTGTTGGTGTTTCTTTGATTTATTTTTTCTGGATTTTAGTATTCATAAATTGATTAAAAAAGAGGGGAAAAAGGAAAATCAAATATTATTATTTGTATATTCTTATTACATGCCAGTAGCCAAAGTAATAGAATTAATTTCTCGTTCTGATGTTTCTTTTGAAGATGCAATTCAGAAAGCATTAGAAGATGCAAAAAAAAGTATACGTAATATTAGAAAAGTCAAGGTAATGGATTTAGAAGCAATAATCGAAAATGATATTTTAGTTGCTTATCAAGTAACTGTCAAAGTTACTTTTGAAATTGAACGTGAGTAATGTTGTAATGTTTTTTCTTCTAAAGTTAGTTGTTAAAAAAATCAATTCTCAGAGAGATAAATTATAAAACATGCTTTCACAGCATAAATCCCGAATTTTTTACGGATCATGATGAAAAATCAAGGATTCATGTTCTTTCTCTATCGAAAAGAGTTCTTCTTAACTTCTAAACCTATCACAATGCTTTTTATTTCCTACTCAATGACTATCTTAGGTTGGATTAAAATGTCAAGCAGAAGACAATTTAGATATCGTGGTAAAACACTTGAAGAATTAAAAGAATTAAGTATGGATGAGTTCGTAGAGTTATTACCTTCACGTCAAAGAAGAACTTTAACCCGTACTCAGTACTGGACACATAGAAGAAGTAAGTTATTAAATGACTTGAGAAAAGCTAAGGAACTCGTCGAGCAAGGAAAACCACAGCCAGAAATTAGAACACATGTTAGGGATTTCATTGTACTTCCTGAATTTGTTGGACTAACGATTCATGTACATAATGGTCGCCAATTCGTTGCTGTAGAATTAACTCCCCAGAGAATAGGGCATTATATTGGTGAGTTCGCACCAAGTATTAAACCTGTATCTCACGGCGCTCCTGGTGTTGGTGCTACCAGAAGCAGTACCTATGTGCCACTCAAGTAGAGCATATATTATCTTCCAATAATAAACCTAACATAATCAATAAATAACGTGTTTAAGTCTGGTAGAAATGTCGGTAAAACGGTGAGATAAATGGCAAGATTTGGATATTCCATCATTAAACTCGATCCAGATAAAACCGCTAAGGCATCTGGTCGAGAATTAGATATTTCGCATAAGCATGCTAGAGAAGTATGCAAAGCAATTAAAGGAATGCTTCTAGATGAAGCAAAAACATACTTAGAAGATGTTATCGCCATGAAAAGAAGTGTTCCTTTCAGAAGGTTCAAGAAAAAAGTAGGACATCGAAACGATCTCCAAGGCTTTGCTACTGGTCGTTACCCAGTCAAAGCTGCTAAATATATTTTAGAAGTTTTGAAAAACGTGGAGAACAATGCCGAGTTCAAAGGACTTGAACTCGATCGTTGTGTAATCATTCATGCGGCTGCTTATCCTGGCCGTAAAGTGAAAAACATATTTCCACGGGCTTTTGGTAGAAGCTCACCAAAAGTCAATACTTTAACTCATGTTGAGATCGCTGTAGAAGAGTTGTAATGAGGTGCTTAAATGGGCAAGCTTGTCAGGCAATTTACCGAAAGAAGATTAAAACAGAAATTCATTGAAGAATACTTGAGAAAAGAACTCGTAGGCGCTGAGTTCGGCGGACTTAGTATCCATTATACAAGCATGGGTGAGAGAGTCACCATCAAAGCTGGACGTGTTGGTCTGGCCATTGGTAGACGAGGCCGTAATATTAAGAAAATAACTAACGATCTGAAGAATTTATTTGGTCTTACTAATGTCCAAATCGAAGTTGAAGATCTTGAGAACCCCGAACTTAACCCCCATGTAATGGCTGAGAGAATCGCTATTTCACTTCAGAAAGGAAGGCATTTCCGCCGAACTGCACATGGAACTGTTCGTAGAGTAATCGCTGCTGGTGCAAAGGGTTGTGAAGTCAGAATTGCTGGAAATATTGGTAGTGAACGTGCGAGAAGAGAAACTTTCCGTCAAGGCTATGTCGCTAAGTGTGGGCATCCAGCGGAAATCTTCGTAGATGAAGGGTTCACCGTGGTTATGGCTCGCCGAGGAGTTATGGGCATAACGATTAAAATCATGCAGCCAGATGCTGTTTTGCCTGACGATATCGAGATAATCGCTGAACCAACCGCTAAAAGTAAAGAGGTTCTCACCCCACAAGAAGAAGCAGAAATTGAGACAAAGATTGAAGAAGGTGAGGAAGGCACCACTGAGATGGAAAAATTAGAAGAAGCCACTGAAGAGGCGGAAGAAGATTCTTCTGAAGAAGTAGAAGCACTTGACGTGCTTGAAGAAGATGAAGAAAAAGAGGAAGAGCATGATCTTCCATCCCCTGAAGAATAATAGGCTTTACTTAGAGGTGAAAAAATAGTGGCAGTCTTGAGAATGTCTGAAATCCGTAAAATGAATGCTGAACAAAGAGCTTCTCGTCTAAAAAAACTAAGAGATGAATTAATGAAGCTCCGCGCAGAGAAGAACACTGGAGGATCCTTAGAATCTTATGGTAAATTTAAAGCTGTAAGAAGAGCAATTGCAAGGATACTCACTGTTCAAAGAGAGCTTGGAGAGATATAATTATAACAAGCAGATTAAAAATGAAATGCATCTGTAAATTTATCTTTTCTCTCCATTAACAAAACACCTATCCAAAAATTAAAAACTAATAATCAAGGGAAAAAAATAGAGATCCCTCGAAATCATGACTAAAAAAACACCTAATAAAAAAAATGATGACGTCCGTTGGGCTTTCCAACGGGTCCGCCTGTCCCTGGCTGGGCTTCCAATAAAAATATTGGAGTGCCCTGATCCCGGTCTTAAAGACGTGCCAGGCGTCGTGTTTGCAGACAAAAAAAATGTCCTTCTCATAAAACGGAAGGACACGGGCCGGGTCATAATAGTTCCTAAAAAAAACACGGTATTCACCGTGAGGGTAGGATCCGTTACATTGAAGCTCAATGGAAACAAATTCATAGGCCGAACAGGTCAAAGATTAAAAAAGAAAGTACCTAAATGGTGAAATTAATATGGCTACAAAAAATATAGGCGTAAACGTAGTCCCTCCCGCAACTGAGTGTGACGATGAACACTGTCCATTCCATGGCCACTTACCTGTAAGAGGCACAATCTTCGAGGGAGTAGTGGTCAGTGACAAAATGAGAAACACAGTTGTAGTGCGGAGAGACTATTTATACTACGTTAAGAAATATGACCGTTATGAAAGAAGGCACGGAAAAATCAGTGCCCACAATCCTCCTTGCATCAACGCTAAGGAAGGGGATATCGTAAAAGCAATGGAATGCAGACCCTTGTCAAAGGCTGTAGCTTTCGTCATCATTGAGAAGCGGTCCCCTGAAGAGAAGGAGTAGTGATGAATAATGGCAAAACGTAAAGCTGCAGGAACACCGCGCGTTAGATTAAGTACTGGGCTACAAGTTGGTTCTTATGTGAAAGTAGCTGACAATTCTGGTGCTAGACTAGTTCAGATAATTGCGGTTAAGGGTTACAAAGGCAGGCTAAATCGTATTCCCTTTGCTACTGTTGGGGACATGGTAATAGTTACCGTTAAAAAAGGCACTCCCCAGTTAAGAAAACAAATTATGCCTGCAGTAGTAGTAAGACAAGCAAAGCCTTACCGCAGGGAAAGTGGAGAATGGATCCAGTTCGAAGATAATGCGGTAGTAATTACTAACCCCGCAGGAGATCCCCGTGGAAACGAAGCCCGTGGACCCGTGGCCCGAGAAGCAGTTTCTAGGTGGCCAAGGATCGGTACTATCGCTAGCAAGGTAGTTTAAAACTAGGTGGTGAAAATAATGGTATTAACAAGGAGTAAAAAACCCAGAAAACAGAGAAAAGCCCTCTATAATGCCCCTATTCATAAAAGGTATAAGCTAATGAGCGCTCATCTTTCTCCTGAACTAAGATCTAAACATGGATTTCGTTCATTACCAGTAAGAGTAGGCGACAAAGTTCGTATTATGCGGGGTACTTATGCTAAAAAAGGTATTGAAGGAAAAGTCACTAAAGTTGACTTAAAAAGATTAAGAATCTACGTCGAAGGAGCAACCTACGAAAAAGAGGATGGTTCCCAAAGATTTTATCCTATTCATCCCTCCAATGTAATGATCATCAAAATCAACGAAAAAGACAGGGTTAGACGTGAGCGTATTAATAAGCGCAAAGTTAAAAGAGAACCTTTGGAGGAACCACCGGAAGAAGAAATCGAAGAAAGCACAGAAGAAATCGAAGAAGTCGGAGATGAAGAGGAAGAATTCGAGTTAGAGCCTGAAACCGAAGACAACAACGAAGAAGGAACTGCCCAAGAAGGCGATAACAAGGGGGAAAACACGGAATAGGTGAAGAATAATGACAAAAACTGGTGGAAAAAGACATATTAAGCGCATAGCAGCTCCCAAGTATTGGCAGATCCCTCGTAAACACGCTGTTTGGACGACCAGAATTAATCCCGGCCCCCATCCTAAGGACGCAAGCATTCCTTTAGCTCTTCTACTTAGAGACTACTTGAAAGTAGCAAATACAATGAAAGAAGTCAAACGCATACTTACAAAACGATATGTCAAAGTAGATGGCCGGGTACGTAAAGATTATCGTTTCCCAGTTGGGCATCAAGACGTAGTAGAACTAGTGCCATTAGAAAAATTCTACCGTATTGTTTATTCCAAAACAAAAGGTCTAGTTCCTGTCGAGATCAGCCCTGACGAGGCGCAATACAAACTATGTAAAATAATGGGTAAAAGGACAATTCGTGGAGGCATGTATCAATTAAACCTCCACGATGGAAGAAATATTTTAGTTTCCCCTGAAGAAGCAAGTAAATATGCTACCAAGGGGACTCTAAAAATTAAGATTCCTGAACAAGAAATCTTAGATTACTTCCCATTAAAAGAAAATATGTATTCAATCGTAACTGCAGGTCGTAACATGGGTTACGAAGGAGTTATTGCAGAAATCCATAGATTATATGGACCACGGGCAAGCAATGTACTCATTACCGCTCCCGATGGGCACGAATTTAGAACTGCCATCGAGTATGTGTTCATTACTGGTGAAAACGAGCCCGTACTAACAACAGTGGCAAAACCTACGGAGGATGGTGAATAGCGATGACAGAAACTCAAACAACAGAGAATCCATTCAAAGAAGAATGGGAAAAACATCCTATGAGAAAACCAAGAATCGGTGCAGTCATTATTAATGTAAGTATTGGACAGTCTGGTGAGCCTTTAGAAAGAGCTAAAACAATAATTCGCCAATTAACTAATAGAGAACCAATTGAAACTATTGCGAAACAGACCTGGCGAGATTTTGGTATTAGAAAGCACCAACCCGTCGGGTGCAAAGTTACTGTTCGTGGTAAAGACGCAGAAGAACTATTAGATCGCTTATTAGAAGCCAAAGACCGTAAGCTATCACATTCATCGTTTGATGAATATGGGAACTTTGGTTTTGGTATCAGAGAGCACATAGATATTCCCGGAATGAAGTATGACCCTAACTTAGGAATTATTGGGATGGATGTCATAGTACAAATGATCAGGCCCGGATACCGCCTAAGATACCGGAAAATAGGCAAACAGAAAATACCCAACAAACACAAACTTACAAAGGAAGAATCCATTGCCTATATTCGGGATAAATTCAATATAGAAATTGTTTGAGGTGTAAAAAATGAGTTTTCAACCTAAAAAAGAAAGACATTTTGGCCGTGGTGCAAAAGCATGCCGAAGATGCGGTACACACCGAGGCATGATCAGTCGCGCTGGTCTAAACATTTGTCGTAGATGCATGAGAGAAATAGCTAAAGACCTCGGTTTCAAAAAATTTGGGACACACGGCGGGTGAAAAGGAGGAAGATGAAAAATGTTACTTGATCCACTAGCAAATGCATTATCCGCGATACAAAACGCCGAGCAAAGAAGAAAAAAAGAAGTCATTGTCAGACCTACAAGCAACCTTATTGCAAGTGTACTAAGAACAATGCAACAAGCAGGATATATTGGCCAATTCGAGTTCATCGATGACGGAAGAGGTGGCGTCTTTAAAATTCAATTATTAGGACGCATTAATAGGTGTAACGCAATTAAACCAAGATTTCCGGTAAAAAGAAATGAAATTGAAAAGTGGGAAAAACACTTCCTCCCAGCTAAAGACTTCGGTATTCTGATTCTAACAACGCCACATGGAGTACTAACACATCACGAAGCTTACAATCAACATACTGGAGGAAGACTAGTTGCCTATATCTACTAAGGAGGAAAAATAAATGCCAAAATATGCAGAACTAATTTACAAAGTAGATATTCCCGATGACGTTCAATTAGACATTACTAATGATTCTATAGTAACCGTTAAAGGGCCACTTGGACAAGTCACTCGAGACTTTTCACATGCAAAGATTCATATTGAAAAACAAGGTAACGAAGTAATCCTTAAAAAGCAGTTCCCAAACAAAAAACAAGCTGCGACTCTTGGAACTATTAAAGCACACATCGAGAACATGATTACTGGTGTTACTAAAGGATTTGAATATCGTCTAAAAATCGTCTATGCACACTTCCCAATAAGAGTATCTACTAAAGGACGACAAGTAATTATTGAGAATCTCTATGGTGGACGTTCACCATTAAAAGTAGACATTATGGGTGAAAAAACGAAAGTGACTGTCGAAGATGAAGACGTTGTCGTAACAGGAATTAACATCGAAGAAGTAGGGCAAACCGCAGCGCGTATACAAGAAAAATGTCGTCTACGAGGCAAACGAAGAAAGAGTCCTAAAACTTTTATGGACGGTATTTACATCTATAAAAAAGGCATTGCTGGTCAATAGCAAATATATTAATAAATATAACCATCTTTTACTCTTTTTTTTCTTTTTTAAAACTTGTTTTAATTTTCAAAGTTTATAATTAATAAGAAACTATAATTAATTTATTTATAAGAAAGAAAAAAGAATCTTTAAAAAATAAAATTAATTTAAAATGAGAATATTTATTTCAAGTTTTTAATTTACTGTTAAGGGAGAATTTTCGGTTTCTTCGCGTCTTTCTACTACCTTTAGATCTAATGGGACATATTTATTTATTAAATGGTTAATTACTACTACCATCTTGTAGTCAATTTCTCCGTACAAGATATCTTCGACATCCATGTACATTTTAACGATTTTAATGATATTATTTAGAAGTGCTTTGTATACCTTTTTTAGTTGAGGATTATTTATACTAGATATAACTACTAAAGAGATTCTATCTTTCTGAATCACAATGACAGACCTTGATGAATAAGAATATGAGTGCTCAAAGAATTCTTTCTTAGTTTTTCCATTGCTTTTTTCAGCTGAACGGACAAAGTCATTGATCAAAGCGATTGCCGTGCCTCTTATTTGAGTATCAAATAAGAACTCTTCTGACTCTTCTGTCGTGCTCATTACTTTTGTTGTTACAGTATATGAACCAACTAACACCATTATCTCCAAATACTTACCTTTACCTTCACTGATAAAGGCGAAAATTAATGGGTCTGAAACAATGAAGTAACCAAGTGCTACTAATGTTATGCCGATAATTAATGCATAAAATACTCTTAAAGGAACGATTCCCGTTATTCCTACTGCCGGTGCTCCCATTGAGAGTAGAAAAATAAAGGGAAGTAATACGAAGAATGCTTTTTTCGCGTTTTCATAGTTTGAATTAAACTTAATTGGCTTTAATTCCTTTATTTTCTTAAATAGCAAATACCCATTAGGTATAATCATAATGAGATAGACTGTGAGAATTATTTCTAAAGACAAAGTAACGTCGAGAGAAATTACGTTTGGTCTGTCAATTTCGTATTTGAATAGATCTGAAGCAAAAGGTAAGCCAATTAGGAATCCTAAGCCGATTGCATATAAGATATCTATATAGTTTGGTCTTAGTCTTCCGATTTTAAATGAACCGACAATTATGAACATTAGACCTAATGAAGTATAGATCGTCCCAAATAGTAAGTGAAACATTGCATGTTCCACGTCAAAATCCCAAATTGAATAGTCCTCGACTATGGCTGCTATTAGTGTAAGTCCTATCCCTGAAAAAATAAGTCCTGCAGCATAATAATAAAGGTAATTAAACCGCCATTCGTATGCCTGATAGGCAGTTAATGAACCAAGTCCTATTATTATAATACCGATTAAGAGGATGAGCATTGTGGTAAACATATACGTTACTGAAAAACTCAATATTCTTTTTATTATTTCCCCATTATTTTTCCTAGGTATTCCAATTTAAGTAAATAGGTATTAAAAAAGAAGAAAATACCCCCTAAAAAGCTCTAATCTAATTATTTCTGTAATTTTTTAATCTTACTAATAACCTCGTTTCTTCCGCCATCTACTAGTATAAATTTTCCGCCGTAACTTCTAATTTGTAACTCTTTTTCGATTGGTGCATTATTTGTACTGTAAACTGTAATTTTTGCCCCATGCAGTGCGCCAAAGGCTGCTAATGTTGCTCCAGCATTACCACTACTATCCACAAACAATTTCTTTTTTCCAGAATGAACTAATTCTGGAACCATTACGCTTGCTCCTCTATCTTTAACTTTCTCGGCGGGAAATCCCCTTTTGGAAGGGAGGGGATGAAAGCCGAAAACATCATATGTTTTTTTGTATATTTTTTTCTTGCAGGGCTGGGACGGCCCGTAGCGCCTGT
>JAMOVR010000014.1 GCA_027061945.1 Candidatus Heimdallarchaeota archaeon | reverse complement strand
AAAAAAACAAGTGGTAACTTTAACTTTCTCTGCGAGAAATCCCCTTTCGAAAGGGAGGGGATGAAAGCCGAAAACATTATATGTTTTTTGTATATTTTTTTCTTGCAGGGCTGGGACGGCCCGTAGCGCCTGTGGAGAGAGTCTCCTCTGTGAAGCAGGAAGCCCCTAGCAAAAGCAAGGGGTAGTTCACTTGTTTAAGATGCAGCATTAATAAAGGCAATTAATCTTTGAATCATTATCTCTATTTTCTCTTTAATATTAGGCAATAACATTCCATTTCCATCAAATACATCTTCATGAACATGCACGATTGGTGGAACAGTAGTTATATTTAATTCATATGACATAATTTTCATTAATTCATTAGCTGCCAAATAAGATTTTACTTTCTCAGAGACAAGAAGTAATCCTGCAAATTTATTACTCATTGCTTCGCCTACAATCTCCAAGAAGTTTTTTAAAGGCCCTGACATTGAATATCTGTAAACGGGCATTCCTATTACGTAAGCTTGGGCTTCTTTTAATAATTTATATACATTTTGCATATCTGAGTTATATTGCTCAATCCTCCTTCCATCGTTGAATTCCATATTTATTTTACGTAGGTCTATTGTTTGTGTTTCTATGTTTCTATGTTTAAGACTATGTTCTATGATCTCCATTATCTTAGCAGTTTTAGAGTCTGGAAACAAGCTCCCTTGTATTAGTACGATTTTATTCCTGCTAGGAACGGCGGGGTTTTGTTCATTTGACTGACTCATTAAGACTTTTTTGTTATTAATGAATTTAAACTTAATATTTTTGATAATAATTTATAAGGGATTGTGTTGATCAAAGCTATCTTTTCTAAACAACTAAACGAAACAGGTTTGTAAAGCATGAATTATTTATTAAATAATAAATTAAGAGTCAAAATAATTAAGATCTCTTACTTTTCTTTTAATTTGTTGATAATATTCTGTTAATAATTCTCATAATTATATTAGCTCATAAAAACAAGAAACTATTCATTTTATGTTAATTAATATCTATATCTCATAAACGTTCCAAAATAATTTTTAATTTATCCGAAAGAAATTCTCTTCCGAAAGGCAAATCTTCAAGTAGTTTGGGCTTGTTATATATCCAATGAGATGCCTCCAAGCTCTCCTCCAATTTAATTTCTCCTCAAGTTTCTTGCTTGGATTTAGATACAGCTTGAACTTATATTATAGTTTCTTCTTATTTCCTTCTCTTCTATTTTGTTTGTTTTAAACTCGACTATCAACGTAGCTTTTCAATACATCCAGTGTTACTTATCCATTTTAGTTCAGAGGTTGCAAGAAAATAAGACTATCTGTTGTTCAGAACATTTTATTCCACTGTTTTTAGGATATTGATGCGTTTTGTAGCACAGTTTTAGGAGTTGTTTGAATAAGAAATAAATAATAATATTATGGGTTTTCATTCCCCATCATAGGAGAGAGAACTTTAAGCCAATAGAATTTAATTTTAGAGGTTTTTTTATGTAAAATTAAATTGAAAATTATTTATAATCAGTCATAAGTTAGATTATCTAAAGCGGTATTCATAGGGGTATAAGGGAAATTAGTTCCAATTTTTTTAGGAACTTGCAACCATGAGAAAGGGTCGAATGGAACTAATCGTTCGTTTTCTTTCCTAATAAATACTCCTGTTTCTTTCATTATCATTAACATGCCTTTATAAAGATTAATTTTGGATAGTAACAAAGAATTTTCACTTATAGAAAGTTCTTTTTCTATCTTTGTTAAAAATGAGATGATATCATTTACTTTTTCTTTAAAGTCCTGATCTTGAATATAAATCTCAGCCAAAAACATCAATAGTTTGATAGAAACATAATGATGCTGTTCGTATTCAAAGTACGGAATTAATTTTTGGAGGTTAGAGACTGCTGTAAAAATTAAAGATTTTTCATCTAGAATTACACCTTTAAAATATTCAATTAAAGAATTAAGTAAGGCGTTTATGGGGTTATATCCAATTGCATCTTCAGTTAAGTATTGAGCATAATGTTCTTTTAACCATAAAAACCAAGGTTCTTTTCCCATATATAAATCATGGACACCAAACATCATAACTAAATATTTCAAGAATTCCTTGTAGGATTGAAAATGAGATGAATGAAGAAATTCATGATTTGATGCTTTAACCATGTTTCTTATTTCACTTAATATGTAGTGTAGAGAGAATATAAGTGTCTCTAAACTTTCTTCATATTTCTCATAACCCTTGTTTCTTGAAAACTTATTATTTTTAGTTGGAATTATTTCTCTTGGGAGTTCTTTGTTTTGGAAAAAAGAAGTTAAATATTGCCCAAATAAAGATATTATTCTCCAAGCAGAACAACGAATAATAACTTCTTTCAAATCACTGTCTTCAGCAGGATTATCGTTCTTGTTTATTTGGCCATCATAATACAAGTCTTTTAATTGTTTTATGATCTCATCAACATAATCACAATTTTTAATAATCTGTTGACTTAAAACTCTAGTTATCTGTTCTACAGATTGAAAAACTATTGGCTCTCCCGTTGGGGAAAGCTCTTTTGGAAGAGTAAGTCCACTTAGTAAATCCGCCCTTGCTGCTAAAGCAGCAAAAAATTCGTTCATAAATAAAAAAGCCTTTAAGATATCAGATGTCGTATCAAACGGGCGATCTAAATGATGTTCGATGTCAATTTGATAGAATTCCAAAGGGGAATAATGTTCTTGTATGAATCTAACAACCTTTGCTAGTCTTTGAAGAGCTTGTTCAGCCCAATTTCCCAATGAAATAGTCGAGATTCCTGGTAATCCTGTAACCACAGCTGTAAAAAGCCCTGCTGAAGATAGAAGATAGTTGTATTCTATCGAAAATTCCGTAAAAAATTGTTGTTTAGACATTGCTTTAATAGGAGCTTTAACTTCTGGTTCAATTGATCCCATTGTTAATACTTGAGCTAAAACATTTGAAACACCTATTACTACCTCTTTAGGGTTCGAAGCTACGCTCGAGCACAAATGATGTAATAAAACATAATTACTTGTTAAAAGTAACTTGTCTAATGTATCATCAAATCCCATTAATCTATTACCCAAGTCAATAAGTTGTGGATTTATTTGAAGAATTATTTCTTGTTTTTCTTTAACAGGGATATTTGGGCTTTCAACAAATCCTGATAAAATATTTTGAAGAGAAATGAATTTGTTTTTTAAAACTAGTTTTTTTGCAGGAGATAACTTATTTTCTGTGAGAGTATCTACAATCTCATTAATCTCTTTTAAAGCTTGGATTATTTCTTTGCGATAGTTTTGTTCTTGAGGGACATTTATGCTAAGCAAAGTAATTGGCATATCTAAGAAATTTATGTTTTTAGTCCTAATAAAGAAGTATGTTCTAATCAAAGAATATTGGTTTTTCTTCTTATTTTAATACCTATCTGGATTTGTTTTTAATTATATATCGCCAAAATAGTCATAATATTTGAGAATTTAATATAATACATTTTTATAGCTCTCAAAAAATTAATTTTTTGTTTAACTGGGCTTGCTTATTTATATTCAAAAAATAAATAATTAGATTTTATTATGTATCTTTTAATAATGAGAGTGGGGCTTTAATGACAGAGTATGTTAATCATCCTTTAATTCGTAAAAACAGATTAGAAGCAAGAATATATCAACAAGTATTATTTTCAATAGCGACGGAGCATAATACCTTAGTTATTTTACCTACGGGTTTAGGGAAAACTATTCTTTTCGTAATGTTAGCAGCACATAAACTTCAATTAGAACCGGATAAAAAAATCATTATTACTGCCCCCACTAAGCCACTTGTAGAACAACATGCTGAAACCTTAAAATATTTCTTGAATATTCCTGAAGAAAAGATAGTTGTTCTCGATGGTAGCGTAATTTCCGATAAACGTTCTATACTTTACAAGAATGCTAGTATAATTAGTGCAACACCTCAAGTTCTAAGAAATGATATTATTGATGGAAAATTAGAGTTAGAAAATGTTTCTTTGATCTGTTTTGATGAAGCCCATAGAGCTGTTGGGAACTATCCTTATGTTTTATTAGCAAAAGAATATACTAAACGTAATGAATCTGGGAGAATTCTAGCAATAACTGCTTCTCCTGGCTCTAAAGAAAACATGAAAGAGGTCGTTGAAAATCTCAGAATTAATAAAATAGAACATAGAGATGAAAACTCACTTGATGTGAAACCCTATATACAAAGAATAGAAGAGGAAATAATTAGAGTTGACTTACCAGAAGGTTTCAAGCAGGTTAGAGACTTATTAATGAAACTTTTCAAAGAACAATTATCTATATTGAAAAGTTTAGGCTTAGTATCTTCAGTTCAAATTGAGAAAAATAGCCGAACAGAACTCTTATCGCTACAAAAAAAACTAGTGGGTTTCGCAGATTCTGGTGAAATTGACACTAAGGATTATTTCATCGCTTTAGGGGCATTAGGAAATTCGATTCGAATTTCTCATGCTTTAGAACTATTAGAAACTCAAGGCATCCCATCATTGGATGAATACTTGAAAAAAATGGAGAGAGATACCCGTAACAGGAGAGCAAAAAGTTTAGTTGCTTTGCTTAATTCATATGAAATGAGAAAGGTCTATGAGATAGTTGAAGAATTAAGATTATCAGGATCTACGCATCCTAAATTTCCAGTTTTAAAAGAGGTTTTACTAGAACAAATAAATTCTCATCCAAATTCAAAAATACTTGTTTTTGCTCATTATCGGAGTACCGCTAAGTTCTTAGTTGAAGAATTAAACAAAATTTCCGGAATAAACGCGATGTGGTTTGTTGGGCAATCTAATAAGGGAAAGAACAAAGGTCTCTCGCAAAAAGAACAAATTAAAATTTTAAATGATTTTAGGAGTGGTCTATATAACGTGTTAGTGGCAACTTCTGTGGCAGAAGAGGGTTTAGATATTACTCAAGTAGATTTAGTTGTGTTTTATGATATAGTCCCAAGTGCCACTAGAACAGTCCAAAGGAAGGGAAGAACTGGTAGAAAAAGAGAAGGAAAAGTTGTTCTATTGATTGCTAAAGGGACTCGTGATGAGGGTTATCTTTGGGCTGCAAGGAGGAAAGAAAAAGAAATGAAAAATATCGCAAAAGTACTTTCTAATGCTAAAAATGAAAAAGAACAGGATAATATGAATATAGACAAATTTTTAACTAGTGAAACTTCTTGGGAGTATAAAAAAAGTCATGAAAAAAAAGTTCTAAAAAGTGAGATCAAAAATGTAAGCCTTTTAGACTTTTTAGAGGAAAAAATTACACAATCTGAAGAAGATATAGATGAAACAATTGAGGAAACAATAGTAGAAATATTAGTGGATCCGCAAGAAAAGAATAGCACTCTTTTGAACGTATTACTAGATCTAGGCGCCAAACTTAGATTAATGAAAGCTCCGTTGGCTGGTGGCGTAGCAGATTATGTTGTTGGAGAGAATGTAGGTATTCAGAGAAAGTCAACAAAAGACTTTGTTATGACCTTACAGAAGAAAGGAGAAGAAAATTTATTTGTAGTCCTTAAGAAACTTAAGAAACTATTTCCTAAACCACTACTAATAATTGAAGGAGAAGATCTATACTATAAAGGAGTCCACGCATCATCAATTAGAGGAGCAATTAACACAATAATTCTTGACTTAGGAGTACCTATCATCTGGAGTAAAAATACTACAGATACTGCTAAATATCTTTATTTGCTAGCTAAAAAAGAACAAGAAGTTAAGCCCATAAATATACAACTTAGTACCATTTCTAAAAATGCAACTAAAGATGATGTTCTTATAGCTATGCTTACTCAAGTACCGGGAATTGAAACAAAATTAGCTAGGAAAATTTTGAAAAAGTTTCCCTCATTAGACCAATTAGTTCGCGCAAAACAAGAAGAATTTATGGAAATAAAAGGGATAGGTAAAATTCTTTCTTATTCATTATATGAACATTTACATCATGTTTTCGGTGAAAAAGAGAAACAATAATAAATTAATCAATATTTGTCTTCAATTGTTTTAGTTAGAAGAACAAGAAAAATCTTATAGAAAAGGGTATATCTTTTTTTTGATGAGTAATCTGGATAAAAGCCCTGAAAGACGAGCGGCTGATATTTTATTACGTGGTGGAAAAATGCTCGCATTGGCCTGTCCTGTTTGTTCTAGTCCGTTATATCAAACTAAAGATGGAGATGTTATTTGTGTTGTATGTAATCGTCCTGTAAAAATTTTGTCTAAAAAGGAATACGAAAAAGAAATGTTAAAAGATAAAGACACGCAAAAAAAAGAAGATCTCACTAATAAAAATAAATTAATTTCTAAACAGGATAAGAATACTAAAAATTTGGCTTCAGAAGTAAAAGAAAAAGAAAAAACAGAAATAAAACATAATTACAACAATATCAACAATTCGATAATGAACGCTTACGATACTCTAAGTAATAAACTTGAAGAAATTATGATGAGAATTAGAACTGAGCATGACTTATCGACACTTGAACGATTACTTTCAGTTGTAGAAAAAATAATTGATTTAATGCTTTTAATAGAGGAAGAGTATTAGTTGTGTGTTCATATATACATATGAGCTTTGTTGGTTTGTTTGAGTTATAAACGAATGAACCACTAATTGTGACAAAAAAAATTGTTTGTTTACTAAAAATGGGATTATAGAACGAATTCCTTAAAAAAATGGGTTTGTAAGAAAAGAACGGAGTTGAAAAAATCATGTTAAAAATAAGGATTGAAAGCATTTATGGTCTCCCCCTAGCTAAAATGGCCATGGATACAAACGAGTTTCAAGTAGTAACCCCAACTGAAGAACAAATTAAATATTTAGGAATCGAGGATAAAGTAAGTACGTTTGATGTTCAAATTGTCGATGCAGAAGACATGTCAAGTATTGTAGTAAAAGGAAATAACGAGTCAGTGAATAAAGTTGTTAAAATGTTAATTCAACAGTTGCCAGATGCATTTGTTCAGAAACATAATTTAGAAGTTTATGCTATTTTTAATGGGAGAGTAAAACATGTTAATCCAAGAAAGAAGTTAGCAATTGTTGATTTAGGAAATGGTCATGATGGAATAATGTTTACTACAGGATTAGAGAGAGGAGATGAAATAATTGTTCAAATAAAGGAGTTAACAACAGAAGAAGAAAAGCTTCCTTTAGTTTCAGAAACAATTCATTTGTCTGGGGAATATATCGTTTTAGAAAAGGATCAAGATTTTGTCCGCGTATCAAGAAAAATCCAAGGGGAAGATAGGGAAAAACTCCATGAGATTGGTAAGAAAATAAAGCCTTACGGATTTGGAGTTATTTTACGTACATCTGCATTAGAAGCAAATGAAGAAACTTTAAAAGAAGAAGCTGATAAACTCGTTAAAACATGGGAAAAAATTGAAACAGAGGCTGATAGAATTGGTCGACCAGGACTAGTTTATTCAGGTCAACATATGGCAAACGTATCCTTTTCTTATCTATCTAAAAAGAAGTTAGAAAAAATAAGAGCAGAAATAACTCCTACATTTCCTGATTATTATGTGTTTAAAAGCTATTCTAAAAGTGCTAGCTTTGCTACTGAAGTCCTTAATAATTTGGTTGACAAGGTTTCTCTATCCGATTTATCTTCAGCATTACGTGCTGTAATGGTAGGTAAAGCATATGTCCCACAGCATTATCTTAGAATTTTGTTAAAGCTTCCTGATATGAACGTAGAAACAAAAGCATTAGGAAACATCAGCGAGATAAACAACATTATTGTAACAAGAAGGGAAGTCTCTCTCCGTGAAAGCGAAGAATTTGCATCATACAACGTCAGAACCGGTTTTAGTGTCAAAACAATTACTGCTATAGGAAGTTATACTGTTCATGAGCAATTTATTTCACCACAAGGAAAAATCGTTTATGACAGAGTATTAATAACAGCACCAATTGATTATGCTTACAGAGGAAAACTTCAAGCACACTGGATTGGTTTCGAAGTTAATCGTTTGGATGGGGAAACATGGCTTAAAGAAGATGATAATGTAGAAGATTGGATTAAATCTGGCCGAGTATCACAAAAATTTGTTGACACCCAACGAAAAATTATGGAACGAGTCCACCAAAAATTATCAGAAGGTGGTAAAGCACCAATAGTAATTATTTATAGAGATTCGTCCTAAATTTAAAAAAATAAAGGGAGAAATTAAAATGAATGAAAATGAGTTTACAAGAGAAGAACTTTGCTTAATAGCAATTTTGAGAGAAAAGAATAAGATATCAACTTCTGAAATTCTTAAAATGACGAGCCATTTTCCTAAACTTTGTGATATGTGTGCAAGTGGCTCACAAGTTATTGTGGCAGGTAAAAAACTAGAACGAAAAGGAATAGTTAAAAAATCAGTTGGTAAAGGAGGCTTTATCTGGGAATTAGTTAAAGATCCTGGGGTTGAAATAAAAACATAATAATTTAGTATTTTAAATTCATAGCTCTTTATCTTTTTAAAAAGAAATTTTATCTTTCTTCTTACTTTTTAATCGGAAAACTATTCAGAAAAAAATAGACATAAGAATAAAAAGAATGCTTCCTTTCTTTACATGTGTCAATCAATCTGTTAGATCTTAATGCTGACGAAAAAAAGGTATATCTCATTTTAAGTGTTAGTGGACAATTGTCATTACCTGAAATTGTAGTTGGCACAGGACTAGATTATGAAACCGTAAAAGGCGTTTTGCAGGGGCTAATTAATAAAGGACTTATTAGAACAGTACCTGGATTAATAGAACGTTATGCTGTAGTACTTCCTTTAAAACCAGTGGCTAAAACATTGCAAGAAAAAGTTGCACGTGTGGAAGTTTTTCCTAAAACAATAGAAGAAATAATCAGTACTAATTTATCAAAGCTTAAAAACGACATCGAAGTTTTAATTCAACAATTAGAAGAAACAAAAGAAGAGTCTTATACAAGGGGAAATAATACTCTGAAAGCAAAAAAGGTCGAAGTTAAAGAAAAAATAAACGATGACTTAGCAGATCTTTCCATAAAATTAAATAACGAGATGGATTCTGAAAAGAACAATATCGTTTTAAAAATACGGGCACTTCAAGCAAGTCTTAAAGATACAATTAGTTCTTTAATGACTGAACTTGATGAGATAAATACGGGGCATCAAAATGAATTAAATGCTTTTCTCGAAGAAGTAAAAGCAAAAGCATCAGAAAAAATTACTTCTTTACCAACAGAACCAAGTGCGTTAAATATTTTACCAGAATTCAAGGAACAATATTTAGCGAATGAAGAAAAAACATTCCAATCAAATAAAAACTTTATCTCCTTAAGCAGTCAAAAAATCACAGAAGACTATCATGACTTACTAACTTTGTTAAATTCTCTTTACGAAGAATTATCTAATTATTTAGATTCCTTGATTACAAATGTTGAAAACTGGAAAAGCAATACTCTAAACTTCTTAAATGACTTTAACATTCAATTAAAAGAAGGAATTTCTAAATATGAGACTAGTTTTAAAACAAGCACAAATGAACTTAGAAAAACAATTATTTCTATTTCGACAAATAGAGAAGAAAACATAAACCAGTTAAGAACCGTAACTGAAAACTTCTATTCAAATCAAAAACAAAACTTGGAAAATACAAATAATGACTTACTTAGTACCGTGAATATTATTGCAACTACTTTTACTAACAAAACGAATACTTTGAAAAGTAGCTGGCAAAGTATTTTATCTAAGGAAGAAAGTGAAACAAAACAATTTAGGGAGTCACTTCAAAACGAGTTTAATCAGTTATTACAACAGATAATAAATGAATTTACTACTAAAACTAATGAGCTCTATACAAAATTTTCACAGAACTTCAATGAAAGCTATGAAAAAAGTCTAAATGACAGAAAGGATGCATTAGATAAAGCAGTAAATGAACTATTATCCAGTATCACTCAAACAAAGAATGATTTAACAACAAATATCAATCAGCTTACTACCGGAATTAGTTCTAAATTAGATAATTTAAAAGCCAAATTTGATGAATTAATTTCTTCAATATTATCTAACAACTTAGAACTAAAAGAGAAAGAAGCAACTGCTATTGAAGAATTTCATAATACTTTTAATTCTTTGAAAAACGAATTCTTAGAAACGTTAAATCGTTTAGATATCACAATAAATGCAGCATTGAGTAAACAAGCAGAAGAACTAATTACAGCAATCAATACTTCAAAGACTAATACTGGAAATGAATTAAATAATAAAATTAATCTGCTAAACAATTCTCTTGAAGCATTAAAAGCAGAAACCGAAAAACAAATTAAAGAACTTGAAGAAATACATTCTTCCGCTGTTGAAATTATTAATTCCAATATCGAAAGATTCCGTATTAACTTGTTGCAAGCTCATTCCGAAACAATCAAATCTCTAACAGAGCTTATGAATAGTTATGTTTCTTCTTTAGAACAATCTTTAAACGCAATGATTACAAACTATGATGGCTTTACAGAACAGAAAAAATCTGGTCTTAAAGAAAAAGAGTCTACAATTATCGAAGAGTTAGACATGGAAACCTCTTTAATTGAAGCCATATTTAGCGAAATGAAAACTAACCTTGATGAATTCAATGCTAAAAGCATAACAAGAATTGATGAAATACTTGAAGAAGGTATAACTAGACTAAGTAATGTTCTTCGTAGTGCATTGGATGAATTCTTAACAATGACAAAAGATACAGTACGTAAAAATTATGAGGACATTGAAAGCAAGCTTTTAGTTACCTTAAGAGAAGCTACTGAAATAACAGAAGAAATTAAGTCTGTAACACTTAACGTTGCTAATGGATTGTCTGCGCTAAGTTCTGAACAAGCTTCTGTTACACCTCCTAAAATTATGAGTGCTGTAATTGTTGGTGAAGAAGCAATTAAAGAATATATGAAACAGATGGTAGAAAGAGTAAAAAGAGGAATTACATTTTTAGCACCCGATAAATCATTTATTCCTGTAAACGCAATTCTTTCTCTTCCTATGACGGCACAAGTTACAATTGTTACGAAACTTGACAAAATAAGTGATCGGGAATGGATTGAAACATTATTTAAAGCCAAAGCTAATGTCATCATTCGTCAACTAAGTGAACGTACTGGTACAGGAACATTACCTAATTTTATTGGTTGCGAACGGGAAGGAGAAGAGATTTTACTTGGAACCATTGACGAAGACAGTAAAGAGACGGTAGCTATTGTAAGCATGAGTTCTTATTTCACGAAAATTCTTGGGAATATTGTGATTGCAGAGTATGCTCGAGGTCGTTCTATACAGTTACAGCGCAGTGAATTTGGTTTATAAATGAAAAATAATAATATAAAGGATTTATCTAATTATTAATTAAGATTTTAAATTATTTTCTGCATATTTATTTTATAGTTCATGGCCTTTTCTAGGTATTTATTTAGTATCATTTTTTGTTGATTTATAGATATGAGTTTTACAGTGAATAAAAAAAATGTTCTCATTACAGGTGGTTGTGGTTTTATTGGCTCCCATATCGTAGATTGGGTGGTACAAAATGGTGCTGAAAAAATTGTTGTCATTGATGATCTCTCTGCTGGAACTGATACTCGTTATTTAAAAAACTACATCAAAGAAGGAACAGTCGAATTTTTTAAAAAAGATATTAGAAATACATTGCCAGATGCCTCAGAATATAAAGATATAGACATTATTTTTCATTTTGCAGCTCAACCTAGTGTTCCAATAAGTGTAAAAAAACCATTTATGGATTTTGAAATAAATGTTTCCGCAAGTATGAAGATACTAGAAGCAATGAGGTATAATAGTATTCCATATATTGTTTTTGCAGCAAGCGGAGGTACAATGTACGGAGAGCGAAATGAAGTAATGAGTGAAGATAGCGCGTTACGACCTATTAGTAATTACGGTGCCGCTAAAGCTGCTTTTGAAATGTATTTGTCAAGTTATAGTCATCTTTATGAAATAGGTTCTATATCCTTGAGATTTGGTAATATTTTTGGACCTAGAAGTACTCATGGTGTAATGTACGATTTTTACATGAAGTTGAAAAAAAATTCTTCTGAATTAGAAATTTTAGGTAATGGTAAACAACTAAAGTCATATTTGTATATCACAGATCTTATTAATGCACTTGATTTAGTTGTTAAAAAAATTCAAAAAGGGAGTTTTAATCCATACAATATATCTACTGAAAGATTAGTAAGTGTAAAAGAAATTGCAGATATGGTAGTTAATGCAATGGGTTTAAAAAATGTTGAATATAAATACACTGGTGGAGAGCGCGGATGGCCTGGTGATGTTAGAAAAATATCCTTAGACACACGAAAAATCCGATCTTTAGGATGGAAACCAAAAGTCAGTATTGAAGACGGTGTCAAAAAGTACGTAGAGTTTTTAGAGGCAATGAATGACAGTATTTAGTGGTGTCTTAATGAGTAGTGATGCTAAACCCATAAATGAAAAAAATTCGGAGACTCCATCTAAAACACCGAAAATATGGGTTAAATCTAGAAAATTATCTGACGAGTATGTAATTACTCTTTTCGTGGTTGAGTTCGACAACTGGGTTTTGGCTTTTGCCTACAATGAGGTGCCTTTAATGGGGGCACCCACACTATCTTTACCACAACCAATTACACAAGCAAATCTTAACCCTTTACAAACTCCGGTATCTAATCCATTATCCAATGCTTTAGGAGAAATATTTGCTAAAAAATTAGGAAAGCCATGTATTGCTTCTATTAATTTAGAGAACGAGACCCCCGCATTTTTGAATATTATCCATCAATTAATACAAGACTATATGAAAGAAAAAAAATAATATTAGAGTCTTATTAATTTATAAAGAAGAACATTTGTTCTTGTTTTTCGGCCATTATCTATAAGTTAAAATTCTTCTTACGTCAACATTCAAACATGAACCCATTTAGAAAAGTTAGTCGCCTCCCAACTACTAAAAAATTACTGGACGATGCCTTCTCTAGAGCCATGAAAACAAAACGTCCTAAGGGGAATATGCCCGCAATTAAAAAATATCGTATTCATGAACAAGGGAGAATAAGTACTGCAGTAAATGTTTTGAGGGCAAGAATAAATAAAATAGTAAAGGAATTTCCTTCTATTGAAAATATGAATCCTTTCTATGTAGACTTGCTTGAATTAAACGCAGGAGTAGATAAAACAAAATTGGCATTAGGGAGATTACAGGGATCTATATCTGCATTAGAAAGTATTGAAGAACAGATAAATCTTAAAATGCAGTTTGCAGAAAACCCTAAACAATTAGAACAATTAAGAAAAGAAGCTTTTGGTAGGATATCTTCAGTCATTGAACAACTAAAACCAGAGATAAAATTTCTTTCTAAAGTAAGAATGAAAATGAGACAGATCCCTGATTTTGACCCCCATATGCCATGTATAGTAGTAGCAGGAGCACCTAATGCGGGTAAATCAAGTTTTGTAAGATTGGCTTCTACTGGAAAACCAGAGATTGGTACTTACCCCTTTACTACAAGAAATCTTGTTTTTGGTCATAGAGACATTGGATTTATTAAGGCACAATTCGTAGATACCCCGGGATTATTAGATCGCCCCATGGAAAAAAGAAACAAAATCGAAAAACAAGCACTTATTGCCCTTAAAAGAATATCAGATATTATCTTGTTCTTATACGATCCCTCAGATTATGCCTCGATTAGTCTAGAAGAGCAGAACCGCTTGTTTAATGAGATAAAAGACTTCTTTGATGAATCAAGATTAGTAATTGCTTATAATAAGATGGATTTGTTATCTCAAGATGCAAAAGAAAAGCTACAAGAAGAAAAACCGGATGCTTATTTTCTTAGTACTGAAACAAGAGAAGGAATAGATACTCTCCTTTCTGATTTAGAACAACAAATCAAAGACTTAATTAAGACATCTAAGTTTAGAGGTGAAATTACGGCGTTTAACTAATAGTGTTTTTAATTCTTATTTAATATCTTAATGTTTTTTTTCCAATTATTATATTAGTTCTTTTTTCAATAAAAAATATGTTTTAGATACTTATTAATTATGTTTTCTTGTATCAGATTAAGTTAATAAATTAACGTTATTTTGATTTTTTTTCCGTTAAAAATTAATATTTTAATTATAACTATTACACAGAGTTTGGGGGTGTATAATATGAAAGAACATGTCCATGTCTTAGCGGATTTAAAAAATGTTTCTCCCGACTTATTTGGAATTCCCACTGGAACTAAGCTAGATGAAATGTTTTATACTATTGAGGAAAAAGACGGAAGATTTGTGAGAAAACCTTTGAATGGTATTCCCTATAAAGCCATTATTAATGTTGTAGGGGTACCTGATACCGGTAAAAGTTTATTAGCTGAACAATTTGCTCTTTATCAAGCACATAATGATTACAAAGTAATGTTTGTTACTGTAGAATCCCCCAGTCAATTTCTATATGGCTCTATGAAACTAAAAGCAGAATATCTTGGTCTAGATTTTGAAAAAATAAAGAATAATATTATAGTAATTGATGCGGCTCTGGGTGATGAATTAAGAGATAACCCAAAAGCATTAATGGATACTATGGCCTACGTGATAAAAGAGAAAAAAACCACAATTACTGTCATCGATAGTATAACGGGACTATATGAAGCAAAAGAAGTAATGGCACGTCAGATAGTGAGACAATTCTTCAATTTTCTAAAGAAATGGAATCAAACAGGAATGTTCGTGTCCCAAAAACGTTCAAGTCAAGGTGCAGAAACAGCAGAAGCAGCAGGAGGGCTAGCAGTAGCACATATAGTAGACGGAACAATTGTTATGGATAAAAAACTAATTGAAACGAAATGGGATATTAACCTTTACAATATGCCATTAGGATCAATACTAAGAACAATTCGTATTGATGGCTGCAGGTTAGCAGGACATGACTCTAAAACATGGGTCTTCGAAATAACTGAAGCAGGAACTATTAAAATTAAAAAACCATTAGAACAAATCGTTAATACTTCAAAATAAATATGAAGGAGGTGACTTATTAATGAGTGAAGGATTCGAAACAATTTCAACCCCTAAAGGAAGCGAAAGTATTGATGAATTAGCAGAAAAAGTATTTTTAGAAAGCATTAAAGTTGTCGGCGGACTAAGAAACTTGATAAACTATCGAAACTTAACTTGGCTTACTTCGTTGGCAGAGGCGGCATATGCCGTTGTTCTTAAAAATGAAGCGATGAAAACAAATAAGCAGATTGCAGAATTCCTTGGCGTTACAGAGAACACAGTAAGAAACATATTGTCTGCAGACGAGCAAAAAGTTAAGGAATTCCTCGAAGGCAAACTTGAAGAAGTAAATGAACATAAAGCAGGCGCTATTGCGAAACTTGCCTATAAACATATTAAAGAAAAATCAACATCTTAACTAACAACCCTATAGAAAAGAAAATACATTAAGATACGTTAAAAATTTATTTTTATTATTTTTTTATTTCTTATTTTGTTTTATAATATTTTTATTTTTAAACGTTCAAACAAAAAGGATAAAAAATAATTTTCATATTAACAATCCTCGTTTATATATGGGGCTTTTTATACCGTGTTTTCACGGTATTATGAGACTCAATCAAGGAACTCCTAATAAATCCCTTTGTCCCAGAGAAATCTCTAACAAAACCATCTATGATATAAAAACAAAAAGTATTGGCTTTTATTTCCCCTTGTGAAAGGGGATTTAATACAGTCAAACTAGAACTACCCTTTATTATTTTTTGATGTTTTAATATTTTGTATTCCTAACGGATCAACTAATATTTGATATAAATTTGCTCTTGTGGATTTTACTTTTCTAAGCTTAGAACCAATTTTTACAAACAAATGTTCCATTGAGTATTTGTACCGCGTTTTTCCAAGTAGCCATAATGTTACAAACCAGAAAACATAGATTGTAAAAATATACAAGATAATTGCCCACGGATTAAACATAAAGTTGTCTTTCATTACAGTAGGATCTGGATCCCCAAAAATAGCATGAAAAATTCTAGCAAAAACGGCATGTACAAAACTTTCGAAGAAGAAGACTGTAAGGGCTAAAATACCAAATTGACGTATCCAAATAGTCTTTTTAGCAATAATTACTCTTTCTTCTAAAGTTCTATCTTCCATTTTCCAGATTAACCATGAAATAAATAATAACATGGTTCCCAAATTGAACCATGTTAGGAAAGGTGGTAAATTATGAAATTCTAAAAGCTCTATTAATGTTTTCTTTAAAACTAAGAAGTCAATTAATAATTTACATATACCACTGAAAACAAGGATTACGCCAAAAATATTCGAAAATTTATACATTGTAGAAAAAGGTGCTTTTTGTGCGAACCATATTCCATAAATCATCCCAATAGCTCCAAAAGCTCCATAGGGGAATAGTACTTGCATTCCACCCCAGAAAGTCTTCATAAAGAAAGTAACAATATATAAAAAGGGGCTTCCCATATAGAACCATTTAACATAGTAAGGATATCCCAGGTTAAAAGCAGGTGAATAAAGAATAAGCCATACAACGGAGAGAACAAGCAAGATCTTGAAGTTCCTTGAATGCTTTTTATGTCCGTCGTTTCTCCATAATAGCCAGAGAAGAAAAGTAGTAAAGAAACCAGTTACCGCAATCATGTGGAATGCTTCAGTCAAATAAAAATCAATTAAATAAAGTTTAACTGGATGACCTGTTTCAACCCATCCAGTAATCAAAGAATGTAGTTCTTCTCCTTTCATCCCTGTTGAACGATGATTGAAAGTGGCTCTGTAAATAAGGTGTAATGCATATACTAATATAGCGTTAATTAAAGGCCCTGTCAAGGCTTTATTAAGATCTATTCCTCTTTCAAGTCTCTTGTAAACCGTGAAGGCGTTTACTAAACCAGTGATTAATGCAAACAAGCCAGTCCATGTGATTAAAATAATTATGGGACTTAGAAAAATTATTGCTGTTTCTGGAAGAACGGTCAACGCGTTTTCTGGTGTTTTATAAATTCCGTATAATGCAGCATGACTTAGTAAAACGCCTAGAATCCCTATACCTCTTAGAACATCAATGAAAAGTATCCTGTCGTTCATTATTTGTTAGGAAAAAAAACTTAGTATTTAACTAAGTTTGTTATTAAACGGAAGAAAATTAATCATCATTCCCATTGATTAATAAAATAAAAAACATACAGAGTCAGACAAAACAAAGAGTTTGTTAAATTAAATCGAACTAAAAAACTCCCCTTAGCTATTTCAGGTGAGATATTTGGTCTTAGCATTTGAATTAAGTCATGCAAAAGAAAGAAAACAGCGATACGATGATGATCTCTTAGAAGAAATTCAAAAAATAAATAATAAAAAGATAATAACTGATGAAATAAGATCCGAACATCAGATAATGAGTGCATTAACAAAACATCTCCGCGAACAAGGCGTCAAAATAACAAAAAATATTATTTTGGAAGAAAAAGGAACTTTAGTTCTTAGAATACCAAAAAATCCTAGTCGTAAAACATGTTTATTAGAAATAAAATCCCATGGTTTCTTTAAAG
>JAMOVR010000013.1 GCA_027061945.1 Candidatus Heimdallarchaeota archaeon | reverse complement strand
GAGCCCATACTGCAACCCGGACTCGAAAAGGTATCTTCAACCGCCTCCGATGGAGAAAGAGTTCCCGCTATACGGATCAAATCGCTAGCTCCGGGAAGCGAGATTCTCGTTTCGTTCAAGGTGTTTCCACCAAGCGTTTTGGGGCACAAGACAGCAGGTGAAGATGACAAGCAACACGTCACTTATACGACCGAAGAAGAGAAATACATCGGTGTGAACGTGCTTTACAAAACGGCTTCTGGCGATGATTACACCCGAGTCATTACTCAGCAAATACCCATCAGGTTCACGACGGACATGAGCATCTATTTGATATTCGGTCTGTTGGGAATCCTGATCGGTCATGTAGTCAAAACGAGTACGAAAGGACGGGAACAAATCGAATCGATTTTGAAATCACTTCCGGCAGGAGGATTTTGGACGAGGCTAAGGCTTATATTGAAGTACATTTTCGTAACACGGATTACGGCCCTCTTTACGACGTTGGCACTCGGTTTCGGGGTCTTGATAATTCTGGCCAGGGAATCGTTACCGGTCAACACGTGGGATCAGGCACTGGCTATGGGTATGGGATTGGCTCTTATAGCGGACGAACAATTACTTTCGAAGATCAAATGATCAAACGTTTGGTATCTAAGAAAAATGTTTTAACTTAAGCTAAGTATAATTTAAGTGATTAGTGAACATCTCAATATTAATAAATTATTGGCGATGAATTGCAGGTATTTTTTAAAATTAGTATTGTTTTTCCTTTTGATATCTAAAACTGCCTGTCCGTGTCCTATTAAAGGAATAGGATATGTTGATTATATAAAAGGAACCGTAAACGTTGTACGGGGTGATGAAAAGTTCACTATAAAGTGTGGGACGGTCATTAAAACCGGAGATTTAATAGAAACCGACAAAAATTCTCGTGTGATAATCAAATTTCACGATGGAACATCTATATCGATAGGAGAAGAATCGAAAGTGCAAATAACGAAAAAAATAGTTTCTTTGAAGGTAAGTCGAAATCTTCTTAAACTACTTAAAGGTAAGGTTAGATCGAAGGTAAGACGTTTAAAACCGGGAAGTAGTTATAAAGTTATTACCAGGACGGGTGCCTCAGGCGTAAGAGGAACAGAATTTATTGTATCTTCTTCTTTAGATGAAGATATTTTTGCGGTTGTTGAAGGTGAGCTTGAGGTGGACAACATTATTTGGTCTTCTTTACCGGATTTTTTATTTACCGATCCATTACATAAAAATTTGTGGACTTTAGACCCAATAAAAGTTTTAGATTTCGATTACAATTTAGGAGCAGGAAATGCTGTGGTAGTAAGTAAAAATCAATATACTATAATTCAAGACAACCTCGCCCCCATTCCTCCTCAAAATAACATTCCTTCAGATTTAGTAAATTGCTGTAAGTTTACCTCTTCAAGTTGTGTTCCTGAAGCGTCCTCTCTAAGTATGACTTTATTAGGCTTTTGTCTGGTATTTTGTATACTGAGATTACTGAATAAAAATATTTTCCATTTTAACACGAGAAAATAGAAAAAAGATAAAAATTTAACTTCGGCGGCCTGGAAGACCTTTTTCTTAAGTGAAGGGAGGCATGATATGCCAAAGGATTTGTTAATATCAAGTATTGGATTAAGTTTATTCATAGTTTGTCCGAGGATGGCCGGTATGGTTTACGTCATCGCAAAGAATTCTCAAGTTTCCTTAGTATATACCGCTCTATTAGGAACTATTTTTGCTATACCTTTAGTAATATTGATGGTTTTAATATTCGCTAAATTTGGACTTTGGGGAGCTTTGGCTTTTTGTATTTTAACTGATGTCGGTGCAGCTTCTGTCATGAGAGAGATTAGCATTAAAGCTGGTATAGAAACTATTATAATAGCAATATTCGTTATAATAGGTGTAAAAATAGCACCATATATTACTAATATTTTTGTAAAATAATATAATTTTTAATGTGGCGAGTGACCTCTTTTGCTCCTAAGACCTTCCTAACCAGGTAGTAAATGGTGGTAACTGTAGTAGTACATATACAACCTGTCACTTCAGAACGTTCCACCTTGGTTAGGAGATAAAGGGCATCTCTGACAAAGGGCTCTCGATCAAGAAGGATATCAAGAATCACATTGGTATCAAAGAAAATTTTCATAGGTATTTTTCTTCAAGGTATTTTCTATAATCTTCTTCGCTAATTTTTTTACCTCTCAAAATTCCTTTCAAAGATGCCACTTTAGGGGGAAGGCTTTCTCTTTCAGGCTCTTCTTCTATGCGGAGCAGAGAAAAAAAGTCGGCCACCAAAGCGGAAACGGATTTTCCCCTCTTGGCCGAGTAAACCTTAGCCTTTTTGATCAAATCTTCATCAAGACGCAGCGTCAATTTGGTGCTCATAATTCCTTCCTTAGACGGACATATTTTTATTTATTGTACGGCTAAAGACTGCACTATTGCAACCTAAAATTGCTCCGTTTAAGGCCTAAATTGTTTACGCCCATCAATCGCTGGATTGAAGTGAAAGACGGAAAATTTCTTTTATGTCTTCTGGGAGTAAGGCTAGAGATTCTTCCGTAATCTCTACTTTGGGATCTAAAAAATTAATTCATGGGTGTCTACTTCCCATAGATTGTCAAGCAACCATTTTGTCATTTTGGATTTACCGAAAAATTCGAGGAACTTTTGCTACCATTTTGGGCCTACTAAAAAGTGTTCCCTTCTTGACACCCCCTCACCAGGGCCGATAATGCAAAAAAAGGGATGGAATATGTGATTCGTCGTGCGATGAACTGGCTTGAAAGGCTTTTGTTCATAATGATTTGGTGGCTTATAATATGAATTTCTATCATCAAATTTTAAAGAGAGCTTTGAAAAAATTACCATCTTTGATTAAGGTTCCTTCCTTTAAGGAGGAAAACGTTACGTCTTTATTAAACTCATTATGATTTTAATGAATTTTAATTGTCTATTGCCTGATTTTATTTGTTCTTTTCCTTGTTCTATGTCTTTTTCTGTATCTGAACGCAATACCCCCTTAACATCGCTTTTAGAAAGCTCTTGCTCTCTTCATATGCCAAGACAACTTGAGCAGATTGTAAGTAAAACAGGTCAAGAAAAGATGTATCTCGTTGGCAAAAAGCCCAACATATCTAGCCTTCTTCCGCTGAAGATGAAGCGAAAATATCCCAAATACCCTCTCCACCTTGGACCTGATCCGCGAAAAAATCTTATTTCTCATCCTCTGCTTTCGACTCAAGGGGCGGTTTCTTTTGGCCTTGGCCAATATCCCATAAACCACCCCTTTCTTGCGACACTGCTGCTTAAGCTTCTGCTGGTCATAAGCCTTGTCTGCAAATATGGCTTTCTCCCAACCTTCAAGAAGCTCATCCATGACTTGAGAATCATGAACATTGGCTGGTGTACAAACAAACTCGGACACAAACTCAGACTTAGGATCAATGGCAATATGATCCTTGGAGCCATAGACCGTCTTTTTGCCCTTTTTGGTAAAAGAAGCATCGTCATCTTTGCCTGGTTTTTTGGCAGCTTTAACGAGCCTGGCATCGATGACTTTGCCGGAGCGAAGTTCAAAGCCTTTTTTGGCGATTTGGCGTTTGAGTTCAGAGAAGCATTTGCGGTATAGGTTCATGGCTTTGAGATTGGAACGGAAGCGAGAGATAGTGGAATGATTGGGTACCGGATCGGTGGCCGAGAGGCTGAGGTGTGTCCCACAAGATGTTGGATAGAGAAAAAATATAGAGAATTTCCTGTACGATATAAAATAGTTGAAGATGAACCAAGTCTCTTTGTTCCTAGAACTACAACTACTTGTGGTGTACCTACTATAGGCGGTTGTTTATGTCGTTATCCTGCTAGTTAGGTTATAAATATGCAAAGTTACTATAATTTTCCAAAAATTTTGTTAGTAATGTTAATCATTGTATTGACTGGGGTTGTATCGCTATTGGTTGCGTCTGAAAACAGATATGCAAACAGGGATAAAACGACATCTGAAAATTCAATTCCTATTTATCCAGGTGCTATGGATGTAAAATGTTTTTCTTTAAAAAAAGGTTTGATAAAGGGCGTATCTTATAAAGTAAAACTTCCTTATCCCTCAAAGGATGTATTAGATTTTTATGATAAAGAAATGTCAAAGCGAGGATATAAGCCTTTTGTTGAAGAATATTACAAATATGCTAACAGAAAATGGCAGTCTTTTGAAGAAGTGACCAAAAAAGATAAATTGTATGTTAGCCAGCTTATAGCTGACTGGGTAGATTCCAATCGGAGTAGAAGAGCAATACTTGTATTGCGT
>JAMOVR010000012.1 GCA_027061945.1 Candidatus Heimdallarchaeota archaeon | reverse complement strand
TGACAAGCCCATCTCATTAATAATTAATAATTATAGTGAACCAACTGTTAAGGATTTATTTGATCTAGTTCTTTTTTTATCTTCTTTCAATCACCAAGCAATATATTCCCCAATAACTCCTTACGGGAATATTGAACAAAATAATAATCTTCAAGGAAATTTAACAATTCTAATAACTAATAATATAATTCAAACATTTCTTTCTTCAGATAAAACGAAGGTATTAATAATATTTGTTATTCATGGTAGTTCCTTCTCAACTGAAACTGGAATTTTAGTTTCGAAGATTGAACAACAAACATCTCAAAAAATTCAATCGTTAACTCATATAAAACACGTATATTTCGGAGGAACACCATATCAAACTTCAAAATATACAAATAACATCTTTCAAGATTTAATAATAATACTTCCATTATCAATTATCTTATCATTCATACTGCTTTCACTATGGACAAAATCATTTTTCTTACCAATTAGATTTCAATATACAGTAATCACTGGTTTCATCATATCATTATTTTTCTCTCAATTCATTTCTATTCTTATTTTCAAAACACCTCTAAATTTCTTAGTTATTCTTTCTTCTTTTGGTTTACTAAATGCATTAGGACTTGATTTTGATATTTTCTTTTATGTCCATTATTTAAAAGAAAAAGGAACTAAAACTAGAAGAATAGTTTCTGCTTTAGAATCATCATTTAATAGTATCTTATCTGCGGGTATTGTCATGATCCTAAGTTTTTCTGTCCTCATTTTTTCCCCTATTATGATGTTAAAACAATTAGGTCTTACTATTACAGTATCTATTCTCATTGATATTTTCTTTATTCGCTTTTTCTTAAGTCCTGTAATTATTGGTTTTATAAGTAAAGAAAAAGCAAAATTACTTCAATAATTTTCAAAGGCATATTTCGAATATTTTAAAAAAATGATTTTTTTCTGCTTTTGATGATTTTAAATAGTAAAACGATTACTAGTGATAATGAATATCATTATCCACTTGTGGGGTGATATAACTATGAAAAACAAATTAGTCACATTAGGCATTGCCCTAACATTTTTACTGCTAGTATCGGCAACAACAAATGTCTCACCGGTTCACGCAGTACCAAATGTTGGGGTAAATCCTGGAGACCTTCTTAAATACAAAGTAAATAGTTTTACTTTTGACACTGTCGCTTTTGAAATGAGTGACAAGATCAATTATACAGGAGATCTCACAGGAACAACATTATGGGTAAAAGTATTAGATGTAAATAATATGCTTGTCGAATATTGGGATCCTTCATCAGGTTCCATGGTATCTGGTGATGATCCTATCGTCGACATCTCAACTGGGATTATTCTTGCTAAAAGCATAACACTCCACACCGAAGCTGGGGATGTAGTACTACCCGCGGGATCTGGCTTTATGCTACCATTCTTATTCGGTTCAGTTACAAGATTTAATGTATCTGAATCGAACCTACCAAGTAGCATTATTCCAATACCAGTAATATTAAACGACGACTGGAATTCTCATGAGGCTACTCTCAGTGCAGTCGATGGAATTACAGTTACACAGACATCTAATGAATTTATTATTGATCTAAACGTTAATTCAGATGATTCCGTTAAAATAAGCGGAACACTAACTTATGACAAAGCAGTAGCTGGTACATTATTATCAGGGTCAATATCCATTACGAATACCACAACAAATGACGTATATTTCAATTTAAACATTGAGAGAACATCAATAACCAATACAAAATCCACAATTTTAGTTGGTGATCAGGGAAAATTATTCTTTGAAAATGCTGATATAACATATACCGCAACTGGTGACGCTGATAATCCTGATGTCCATAATGTAATGAATAATATTACAAATATGGAAGGAAAAGATGTCCTAAAAATGACCGTAAAAGACACTTCTGGTCTATATTACTTAGCAAGCGTTGAAACTTATAATTTTGATACTGAGGCATTAGAATCATCAGGTGACTATTGGTTCAACGCGTTTGGAGTAATTCCATTTGGACCATATAATGTGCATGGGGACGCAGAACAAGTGAATTCATCCTACAATGCCATACCAAGTGATGTTAGTGTCATAGGTCTTTTCACTTCTCCAGATTTTGAGATATATTCCTCATTATACCAAACACTTGGTTCCCTTTCCTCAGACGTAATTATTGACTTTTTACAGTTCATGGCTAATACTAACTCTGATTCAAACACTACTTTTGCGTCAACTACATCAGATACTCCCAATATCACAATTACTTCTTCTATTGATGATACTGCTACTGAATTGCTAGTTTCTTCAACTATTGACTTCGATATAGTCATAACTGATGTCTATGTTGAAACATGGTCAGAAACAGTTAACAATGTTCAATACAATTACAGCGAGACTTGCAAGGATGTTACAATACTAAAAGGACATTTATCTGTATCACTTAGCTACTTAAAAGAAGATCCTGCAAGATTCAACTATCTAAAATTAACAGGTAATGCACTAGTCAATAACACATATGCCGAAAACGATACTATAAACGACAATGGGCAGATTGTATTCTCAAATATTAACCTCAAACTATCCGCATCATATGACCTTGTTCAAAGACCAACTAGTGCAACAACTACAGCCTCTACAACCAGTGCAACAACCCCACAATTAGCACTACCAGGAATGACAACCTCAATTGCAATCTTTTCACTATCATTGATTGCACTAGTGGTATATAAAAGAAGAACATAATCACTTGAGATTTAAAACTTTAAATTAAAGAATCTCCTAATTTTTTTCTTTTTTCAAACTCTTTTTTCTTAAAAAAAGAAAAGTGAATGATATGGAAAATAAAAAGAGTGATACTTCTAAGCAAGTAAGACTTCTCTACTTACAAGTTCTCCTGAAATGTTTTTGTTAAACCTAACAACAAATTTCTTTGTTGTCTTTTTTCCAAAAATACTTATGACTTTTCCACGAATTTCTTTACCAGAAGGATAACTTGCTTTTACTTTTTTACCTACTAAAATTGCAGGTTCAATATCCAGATCATCTACTAATTTAACGATTCCCTGGGCAGGATGTCTTATTCCAGAAGATGAAGCACGAATAGCGATCAAATAACCTAATAATTGGTTAGGATTAAGAATAACTGTTGATTTCTTTGCTTTATTTCCCTTTTTCTTAGATGATCTCTTTGTAGTCCTTTCTTTCTTGATACTTGTTTTGGAAGTTTTCGTGACTTTGGTTTCCTTCTTTGTATTAGTCGTTTTTTCTTCACTTGCTCCTCCACCTACTATTTCTCTAGCTTGTTCTAAGATTTTTTCAGCGGTTTTACCACCAATGAAGGGGAGTTTTGTTAAATCTTCTTTGCTAGCATTAGCAATTTTTTCCAATGTATCATAACCATTTTCTATGAGACTATTCTTAGCTTTCTTAGTAACTCCTTTTAAGTCTTCTACGCCGGGCAAATTCTCCACCGTTTTTTTCATCACACAGCAATTATATAGAGTTAATGTTTGATACTTTTTGAAGAAATCAAAAACTAGTAAAAAAATAAGCAGATAAAATTCAAAAGCGTGTTCAATTAAAATAAGGGCGCTCTTAGATTTTGGCTTTTTCAAGTTTTTGTAGTTCTGAATACCACTTATTAAAGCCTTCAGGGCTTGAAGGATATTTCATGCTTACTTCTTTTATTTTATCCCCTATTTCCATTCCCTTCTTTAGATCTAACAATAATTTGGGTCTATAAATTCCCTTCAATGCTCTTTTCAAGATTTGTGACTTATTTAGTGGTTCATTTAGAACTTGAACTACATCTTCTTCACGAATAATTCCCTTAGCGAGCATCCAATCAAAATCGTCATAACTATACTTTTCGAAAAATTTGATTAAAATAACTCCTAATGCGAATTCTACACCATATACGTTCCAAACCCATTTATTATAAGACCATAATGCATTTTCAGAATAATCTGCTTTTTTGATGGCATTTGAGGCGACTATTCCCGCATGAGCACCAGATAATAAGGCCGGACCATGTCCCTCACCATTAATTGGATTTGCAAGAGCACCAGCATCTCCAGCAGTCATAAAACCATTTCCTACCAACGAAGGCAATGGAAGGCGTGCAGGAATTTGGTGTCCACCACTAGTAATTATCTCATAATTTGAGAATAACCGGTCTCTGACTTTCTGATTTATCTCTTTAATATTTTTCCCAACATTTTCTTTAGTTAGAAGATATCCTAAGCCAATGTTGAGCATTTTTTCTCCTTTACTAAATGCCCAATAATAGCCTGGCATAGGTAAATCATCAAAATAAAGCAGATATAGGCCTTTTTGAAATCTATGTTTTTCTTTTGTAATTATAATATCTCTATAAGCAACAATCATTTCTTTTTTAGGAATCTGTCTCAACACTTTTGGGCAAACGCCATTTGGTAAACGCCTTCGGATAATTCCAGTAAATCCACTTGTATCAATTACTATTTTAGAAGAGAATTTTTCTTTTTCTCCGTTCTTATTCAGAATCACTACTCCCGAAACATAGTCTCCATCAACTACCACATCAACTACTCTTACATTATCTCTTAAGCTAACACTTTTAAAAGCAGTTGCTTCTCTTAGCAATCTTTGGCCATATTTATGTCTATCAATCGTTTGAGATTTAATAGGTATATCCAAAACTGCTTTTTTTCTTTTTCCTTTCAAAACTAATCGTTCAGTAACTTCGTTGAGTTCTTCTCCATATGGGGGTTTTATTCCAGTTAATCTTTCTAATTCGCTAGTTATTACTTGTGAAAGTGCATCTCCGCAGACTTTGTCTCCTATTTTTTCTTTAGGCTTTTTGTCAACTAATAAAGTGTTAATTCCGTTTTTTCCCAACATGTACGCTGCAACTACACCGGCAGGTCCAGCGCCAACAACAATTACATCATAATCCGTCTTTTTATTAGACACAATATTTTCCTATCAACGAATGTTATTCAATTTTTCCTTGAATTATTATTTCTCCGTAAAATCTTTGAGTTTTAATACTTAATTAATTATTTAATGCATTTGTCTTTTTTTGAGTGTTGAAACTTGATAAAATGCAAACTTAGAATTAACGAACTTATCGTTTTGCCCAATAAGTTCACACCATTTTAAGAAAAATTCTAACTCGTTTCGTTAACTTAATTATTAAGAACGCAAACTATTCCTTGACTCCAAAAAATGGAGTATGTTAAAATATTAAATCTTACTCGGAAAAATGGTTCGAACTGAATCAAAGGGTGAAAAAAATGAGTGAAGAAGAAAAACCTAAAAAATTAGCAATTATCGCATCTAAAGGTAGCTTAGATGAAGCGTATCCTCCTTTGATCTTAGCTGTAACTGCAGCGGCAATGGACTGGGAAGTAGCAATTTTCTTTACTTTCTATGGCTTGGAGATACTGAAAAAAAATAAAGCTAATAAACTAAAAGTGGCACCATTAGCTAATCCAGCCATGCCTAAACCAAAATGGATGCCTTTCCCTATACCCAACATTTTAGGAGTACTTCCTGGAATGACGCCTTTTGCAACATGGATGATGAACAGATGGATGAAGAAAGCAGGTGTTAAAAAGTTGGGTGAACTCTTGAAAGAAGCACAAGAAATGGGTGTAAGACTAATTGCTTGTCAAATGACTTTAGATGTACTCGGTATTAAACAAAAGGATTTAATTGATGGTGTTGAATTCGCTGGCGCTGCTTCATTCTTAGCATTTGCAGAAGATGCCGATGTAACTTTATACATCTAAAAAATTTAATCAAATAGGTGCCATTATGGTAAATATTACTATTTTAGTACGAACTGGGACTGAAGCTGCACTTCACCAAGCAGGAATAATTGCTGTGGGGGCAGTAACCGTAGATATACCCGTAAGAATCTTCTTCATGGACGACGCAATAACTGCCTTAATGAAATATAAAGAAGGAAAACCGATTCCTTCGGGGCATTACAACGCAGAAACAGAAATTGCATTCAATAAAGGAATTGAAAAAGCAAAAATCATGTCATGGGAAGAACTAATAGTAAATGCAAAAAAAATGGGATACGTAGAAACAATAGCATGTGCACTTGCAATGGATCTCTTAAACATAGATCTTAGGCATTTGCCTTCATTCATTGATAAGATATCAGGGGCCGCAGAACTAGTTGGTGGTCTAAACCCAGAAGATGTAGTTTTTTCATTTTGATAATAAATTTCTTTGATTTGTGGAAATTCCACTTTTTTGTAAGTAGGAAGTCCTGTTTTTTCAAGTGAATTTTTTGCTAGTTACTTTTTTTATTAGTATGTGGTGCGTCTGAGTAACCACGTAACCACATAAATACCCCATTGGTCAAAAACGGCATGTTCGGGTCACCTAAATTGGTTATTTGAATAATTTTATGATCAACTTATGACATAATCTAATGAAACGACCACAACTTATTATAATTTCGCACTTTAATTAATCATGAATCATTAAGATTCAAAATAATTAAAGGTGAGAAGGATCATGAGTCTCGACGACATTAAACCTGATTATGTTGCTGATGCAAGAGGAAGCTCCTGCCCCGGTCCAATATTGGAGGCCAAAAAAGCGATTAGTAAGGTTCCTGTTGGTGGTATCTTAGAAGTCAGAGCTACAGACCCTGGAACAAAAAATGATTTGCCTGCATGGGCTAAAAAAATGAAACATGAGTTCTTAGGTATCAAAGAGGGCGATGGCTACTTTAGCGTCTTTATCAGACGTAAGAAATAAGCAGAGAAATAAGCTCCCCACCAAGCATTGCTAAAAAACAATACTTCTTTCCTTTCATTTCCTTTGTTTCAAAAATAACTTGGTTAGTTTAGATTAGACCTCACAAGGAGTTGATATAAGTGAGTGAAACAGTTTTAGATAAAGAACCAAAAATATTGGTAATCGCCACACATGCATGTTCTTATCCAGGAATCGATAATGCAGGACAAGGGCATTTAGAATATCCTGCGAGCGTTTTCGTTATTCGCGTGCCAGATCCCGTATTATTTCCTGTAGACTTTTACTTAAAAGTATTCGAAATGGGATACGACGGGATACTAATTGCGTCCTGTGGAACTGATTCTCCGTATAAAAAGTCATACGAGAAGCTAAGCAAAAGAATCGATGAAGTTTACAAAGCTATGAAAGAAAAAGGCATCGATATCAGCCGTTTAAAGCTGACTGCAATTTGTACCGTATGCGCAGAACATTACGTCAAGGAAGTCCGGGAAATGTATGAAAAATTGAAGGCTATGAAAGCTCAAGCCAGTTAAAACATCAAATAAAAAGAGGTGTGTTATTATGGAAAAATTTGATGCTGTAATTGTGGGCGGCGGTATTGCTGGAATGCAAGCAGCTTTGGACTTAGGAGATCAAGGCTATAAAGTACTTCTCTTAGAAAAACAAGCAAGTATTGGGGGAACAATGATCCAATTAAGTAAAGTATTCCCCACGCTTGACTGTGCAAGCTGCATTACAACTCCAAAAATGTCAGCCGTTTCAAGTCATGAAAATATTACTTTATGGACATTAGCCGAACCAAAAAAAATCGAACCAAATGGCGATCGCTTCAAAGTAACTGTCTTTCAAAAAGCGCGATATGTAAATGAGAAAGATTGTACTGGTTGTGGTGAGTGTGAGCAAGCTTGCCCAGTAATAATTTATGATGACGGTTACGATGAATCGTTAGGGCCAACGAAAGCAGTGGGCGTGCCATTCGCAACCGCAATGCCTCAAAAAGCAGTATTACATGATGACTACTGCATTTTCTGCGGTAAATGTGCTCGAGCTTGCCCAACTGATGCGATAGATTTTACACAGAGAGATAAGGAAATCGAGGTAGATGCCGGTACAGTAATCCTTGCAACTGGTTTCTTACAGACACCAACAATCAAAGAAGAATATGGTGGTGGCCGTTTCAAAAATGTTATTACGGGAAAGCAAATGGACCGTATTTTGGCACCAACAAGTCCATTTGGCGGGGTATATAGGCCAGGAGACGGAAAAATACCAGACTCTATTGCATTCGTTCAGTGTGCGGGTTCAAGAGACAAAAGCATAGGAGTCCCATACTGCTCCGCAGTATGTTGTATGTATGCAATTAAACAAGCGACACTATTGTCTGCAGCATTACCACTAGCGGATATCACTATTTACTATATGGACATACGTACGTTTGGAAAAGGGCATGAAGAATTTTATGAACAAGCAAAAGCAATGGGTGTAAATTTCGTTAGAGGAAAAGTTGCTAAGATCAAAGAAAAAGAAGACGGAAATCTTATTGTGAGAGTAGAAACGTTTGGTGAAGACGGAAGAATCGAAGAATTCGAGCACGATTTAGTAGTCCTTTCCTTGGGATTAGTTCCCCAGTGGTATCCAAAAGGAATTGTAAATGTAGATATCGATGAGACTACCAAGTTCATTAAATTAATCAAACCTATGACTGATCCAACATTAACTAGCATGCCCGGAATTTTTGTTGCAGGTACTGCAGGAGGACCAAAAGATATTGTAGAATCTATTATCTCAGGCAGTGCCGCTGCGATGAAAGCAGCAGAATGGTTAAACGGAAAACTACGTGACGCATTTTTTGCTAAAGAACTCGACGTAAAACAAGTAACTAATTAAAGAGGAGATGTAACATGAGCCAAAGAACCCAAGAAAATGAAGAACCCCGCGTGGGAGTATTTGTCTGCCATTGTGGTGGAAATATTTCTGACGTAGTAGACGTTGAAAAGGTCGCAAAAACAATTTCTAAGGATCCAAGAGTAAAATATGCTACACATTTCATGTTCATGTGTTCTGATCCTGGCCAAAACATGGTCGCAGAAAAAATAAAAGAACTAAAACTCAACAGAGTTATTGTTGCAGCATGCTCACCTAAACTCCATGAATTAACATTTAGAAAGGTAGTCGCTAAAAGCGGTTTAAACCCATATTTCTATGAACATGTAAACATTAGAGAACAAGATAGCTGGGTACATTCACATGAACCAGAAAAAGCTACTGAAAAAGCTATAAGACTTATTGAAGGTGCCATTGAAAGACTAACTAGACAAAACCCATTGAAACCTGGTAAAAAGAAAACAGTCCCCCATGCACTAGTTATTGGTGGAGGTGTTGCTGGGCTTACTGCAGCACTAGAACTTGCAAGAAGGGACATTCCTGTAACTCTCGTCGAAAAAAGCCCATTTTTAGGAGGAAGAGTTACTCAAATAGATAATATCTATCCTACTGGTGAAGACGGAAAAGATTTAGTTGACGATCTTATACAAAAAGTCTTGAAAAATGATCTGATTACTGTTAGGACGAATACAGAAGTTGTAGATGCTTCTGGTTCGATCGGAGACTATCAAGTAACTCTCAAAATAACACCTAGAGGAGTAGAAGAAGATGTCGAGGGACTTGATAAAGCTATTGAGATATGTCCAATAAGCGTCGACAACGAATTTGATTATGGTACCACAAAACGAAAAGCAATTTATAAACCATATCCAAAAGCTGTCCCCAACTTACCGGCTATTGACTGGAATACTTGCACTAGATGCGGTGAATGTTTAAAAGCAACGAATAACAAAGGGATTAATCTCAACCCTGAATTCAAAGAAGATACAATTCGTGTCGGTGCAGTAGTAATGGCAACAGGGTTCAAACCTTATGAACCACTACCTGGAGAATATGGTTATGGAGAAGATCCCAATGTTATCACACTTCCACAATTAATTCGCATTATGGAGAATATGGATCCTAACTCAAAAGAGTTCATTTATAACGGAAGAAAAATCAAAAAAATCGCTTTTATTCATTGTGTAGGGAGTAGACAAATCGAAGGTGTTCACACACCTAAAGAAGGAAAAGAACTTAATACATACTGCTCCCGGGTCTGTTGTAGCACAACACTATGGGCCGCCAATAGATTAAAGAAGCGTTTCCCCGACATACATATGTTCGATCTTTATCGTGACATAAGAACATACCAGTTTTACGAAGATATTTATGAAGAAGCTTCTAGAAACAATGTTGTATTTGTTAAATTCCCCGATGAAGAAATACCACAAGTCAAGATAGTAAAAGATGATAAGGGATTATTTAGAATCGAGACCACGGATATATTATTACGTGGAAAAACAGTTGCTGTTCCTGCAGATTTAGTTGTTTTAGCAGTTGGTATTGAACCCAATCCAATTAGAGACTTAATCGAAATATTCTCTATCCCATACGGAAGTGGAGGATTCCTATTGGAAGGCCATCCAAAATTAAGACCCGTTGAATCTTCAATGGAAGGTATTTTCTTGGCAGGGACTGCCCAAGCGCCGATGAGTATTCAAGAAACAATTATTGCCGCTACTGCTGCAGCTGGAAAAGCTGCAACTATATTGACAAAACCAGAGATCGAACTATCACCTTTCGTTGCATCAGTAAACCTTGACAAATGTGAAGGAACTGGTAGATGTGTCCAGGAATGTGAGTATAATGCCATTGAACTAAAGGAAGCAAATGGAGGTAAAAAGGCAGTCATTGATCCTTCACTTTGCGCTGGTTGTGGTGCTTGCGTGCCTGTTTGTCCAAATCGTGCAATTACTCTAGAAGGATATGACATTGACCAGATCCTCGCTCAAGTCGAGGGAATGCTTAAGGGGGTGAAAGCTGAATGACAAAGAATTATGATAAAGAATCATTAAAAAAATTTAAAGAATACAAAGGCGGCCCAAGCGATGAATTAATGACCCGTTATAAATATATAAACAAGCTAGTTCGGGCCGTTAGAGATGCCATTAAGAAACAAGGGCTCCAAACCGTCCCTGAAATTGCTAAAGCAACTGGTTATCCGACTCACGAAGTATACTTCGCAATTAATGCTCTAAGAAAATACGAAGACCTTGAAATCATTGATAAGTCGGAAGAATACCCTAAATTCGCCTTTAAGGAGTGACCAAAATGTCAGTCATAGAGTTAAAACCCGGGCTAATAGAAGAAATACAAAAATACGGGGCGTTTGATATTAGTGCTTGTTTCAACTGCGGAAATTGTACTGCAGTTTGCCCCTTAAGTAATAATGCTTCATCATTTCCACGTCCATTAATCAGGCTTGCACAAGTAGGAGCAAAAGAAGAGCTTCTAAAATCTAAAGAGCTATGGCTATGTTACTATTGTGGAGAATGCTCTGAAACATGCCCAAGACAAGCAGAACCAGGAGAATTCATGGCAGCGGCTAGAAGATACGCAATAGCACATTATGACCCTACCAAAGTATCAACAATATTCTACAAGTCAAAAATCTTCTTCATATCCTTACTAATCATATTAGCGGCTTTGTTTACATATGTAGGCAACTGGATCAATATTGCACGGCCATTCCCAGAAGATTATGAGATCGCTGGTGGATGGTTTTACGAAACCATACACTGGGTGGGAATCGGTCTTGGAATATTTATAGGTCTGATTGCCTTAATAGAAATAATAAATATATATCGGTACACTGCGAAACACGACGAATATACGATGCCTGAAGACTATAAAACAGATACGTCTAAATTATCAACAGGAAAGAAGTTCTCCATAGCGTTCAACACGTTCTTTAGCGTATTATGGAATGAAGTAATGCTCCAAAAAAGATTCCAGGATCCAGATATCAAAGGTAAAGATGTATTTGAAAACAGAAGATATCCACATTTATTCATTTTTTGGGGATTTATCTTGTTGTTTGCAGTAACTAGCTTCAACTTCTTAGTAAAAGATACACTATTAGGACTAAAAGGTGTTCTATGGCCATGGTATTATCCAACCCATATAGTTGGATATGTAGGTGGTGCCCTGCTAGTAATTGGAAGTACTGTAATGATAATTGGCAGGCTAAAAAAACCAAACAAATACTTCAAAAACACTCATTTCACCGACTGGGCTTTTATTATATATATGTGGTTAGCAGGAGTCACTGGTTTTCTTGCAACTATTGCGGTCTTCATGTATCAATCTAATCCATCCTTAACATGGCCATATTGGTTAGTGATAGCTCACGTAGTTGTGGTCGCAGAATTACTTTTACTCGCACCATTTACTAAATTCGCACATGCCATCTATAGACCATTTGCCTTATGGTTCTATGAAACAAAGAAAAGATATCACGAAGAAGCTTCAAAAGAATAATAATTATTATTAATCAATACTATTTTTTCATCTTTCCTTTCCTCTTTTTTAGCCTATATCTACGAGAATTCCTCTTTCTTCTGTAAAGGAATACGGAGGATAAGAACTAAGACTATTATATCTATATATGACTTACATACATATTTTTATTGGGGAACTCATAGGATAGAGATTTGTATGAGATATTTTTGTGTTGGAAACCCTAAACACCGTGAAAGCACGCTCAGAGAATCTACTTGCGTAAGTAAGCGAAAGGTTGTTAACATTACTGATATTTGATATTTTAAAACAACAATTACGTAATTTATTTTAAGTTATTAACGCATATTTGAAAAAGTTAAAGCAAAAATACTATTCTTGAAAAAAATGCAAAGCAATCAAGAATTTGCGTTAATCATACATAATGTACATAAACATTTCAGAAATGTTCAAGCTCTTAGAGGAGCCAGTTTTTTAGTGGAAAAAGGTACTATACACGCATTATTAGGACCAAATGGAGCTGGTAAAACTACCCTTCTTAGAATAATTGCAGGTATAATTAAACCAGACTATGGTCAAGTAATCGCGTTTAATATGCCTCCTGGATCTCCTGAGTTAATAGGGCTAATGGGATATATGACACAAAATACAGTTGGATATCAAAATATTACTGCATGGAAAAATGTCACGTTGTTTGCCGAAATTGCCGGTATCGACAAACAAATGATTAATGAAAAGACGGAATATTTATTTTCGGAATTGGAAATCATGAATTTAAAAAGCCGAAAATTCAAAGAACTATCTGGCGGTGAGAAAAGAACCGTTAACCTTATACGGACAATTATTATTGGAGATAAATTATTACTTTTAGACGAACCTACAGCAGGATTAGACTTAGAAAGAGCAGCTAAAGTAAGAAAATTAATTCAAAAGCTATCTAAAGAAGGGAGAACTATTTTATTGTCAAGTCACATAGTAACAGATCTGGAAAATCTTTCACAATATATTACAATACTTCATTCTGGAAAGACAATTTTTACGGGTACAAAAGAACAGGCGATAGATACTTTCACCACTGATGAGAAGAGATCCTTAGAAAATGCCTTACTTAATGCATTCGATAATAATCCTTCACAAAATAATTTAAACTCAGCTGAAGAAACTCAAGAGGGCCAATTACACTCAGAGAAAACGGGTAAATCAATTTAAGGGGTCAAAATAAGATGTCTCAATTAATTGCATTAATCAAAAAAGATTTACATGTTACTTTAAGTCAAAGAGCAGTTTGGTTTGTTTTAATTGGTCCAGGACTGTTTATAGCGATGTTAGGGCTAACACCAATATTGTTTTCAAATACTGTAAACGTAACGATCTACATAGTAAATGAGGATGTAGGTGTTAATAATATTAATATTGGAACTAATGCAACTATCTTAATTACTAACTATTTCATGAATGATAAAACAGTGACAATTAAGACAGTTAACAATATATCAAAAACAACTCTGGAGGAGAATATTGTTTGGTTCCCGAAGAATTTCACTGAAGTAGCATTAAACACTTCAGTTGCAATTTTTTATGTACGAACAACATCTAGTGATACTTACACAAGGCAATTATTGTTTGCTTTAATCCCACAACTAGTTGATCAAGCCGTTAAAATGACACTGTTACCAAAAGAACAACCAAGAGCTCAACTTGAACAATTACCAGTTCAAACGCCAACAGGTATTAAAGTAAAAGATGAATTAGAATATGAACGAGCATATCAAGCAAGTTTCTCAATTGGCTATGCAATATTTCTCTTATCAATAATGTTAGGAAGCGTAGGTAGGATTGGTGGTTTTACACGAGATAAAAATGAAGACGTTTTGGAAATAATCGTATCAATGGTAAAAGACAAAAAAGTTCTTCTGATCTCTAAAGTAATCACAAACCTTATATTAACAACGATCACTGCACTTAGCTATGTTATTGGTGCATTAATCGCTGTAATTGGCTTGAAATACTCAGAGATAGACACTACAACCCAAGGAACAAATGATGGTCTCTCAACATTAGTATTTTCTCAAGAACTTTTATTGAGTCCTAAAGGATTGGTAATTGTTGCTACTTTGTTTATAACTACTTCACTTATTGTTGTAATCTCATTACTAATTCAATTATGGTTACCAAAAGAAACTGGCGAAAGAGCAGAAAGTCTAATTATATTAGTAATTGCATTCTTCTTCTTTTTCTCAGTTATTTCAGATCCTTTCACAACAACTTTTATTCTTCTTATAAATCCATTATATTGGCCGTATAAAATATGTATGACCGCATTGTTTCCAGATATTTTCTCTCCCTGGACCTATCTTTATGGCGTATTAATAATTGCTTTTTACGTAGTATCAGCGATAATTGCTTCAAAACTAATTATGAGAGAACAGTTCATATTGCATTAAAAAACGAGATTAGAGAAAAAAAGATCAAAAAAAAGCACTATAGATTTTCAATTAACAAGTCCGTATCTACATTTAATTTTTGGGAGAACGTTTCATTATTATTACTTACATCTCTTCCAGGATAATTATTTCTAGAAACCGTTTTTACTTCAATTCTAGCTTTTTTAGGAACCACTAAAATTAAGTCTTGGTTAATACTGCGTAAAACAACATCGTGATAATTGCTTTCCTCTTTCAAATTATCTAAGAATTGTCTTCTTTTTAATGGATCTACATTGAGCTTTTCTAGGTTAATAAAGACAGATGCCCCCGCATCAGCTTCTTCAACCATTGCCCTTGCTTCAACATAGTCCGCTAAAGCATAGAATTTTAAGTAAGGAGTAGCTGGTAATGGTTCTCCTGGAACCTCGACCACTTTTTCAACCACTCTTTCTTTCTTAAATAGCCACCCAATCAAAATTCCTCCTAAGAAACTACTAACACCAATAGCTACCTCAATCATCATCTGTTATCTCTTTATTATTATCATTTAATGGTAATCGTATTTCTTAGGTATCATCCACGTATTTACAATAATTTTGACCAAAGCCTTGACAAATAATAATTAATTTTTAAAAATAAAAATAAGCAGGAAAATGAAAAATAACAGCAATATGAACAAAATATTTTTTCCTAACTATAATAATACGGCGTATGAAGCAATTGGAAAAGTATTTACAAGACTAGACCTTAATGTGCCATTAAAACTTGGAGAAAATACAAATCAAAAGATCAATAAATTTGTTGAAAATAGCTCTCCTGAAAAAATTACAAACCTATTCATTATCATTGCAGATTCTATGGGTTATCAAAACTTAATAGAAACGAATGCGTTTGAAAAACAAAGAGAGAAAAATGATGTGTTAATACTCGACAGTGTATTTCCAACGGTTACTCCGACAATAATGTCTTCACTCACGCACATACTCCCTCCCTCTAAACATGAGCTTGTAGGATATTGTATCTATCATCCCAAAATCAGGAATATTATTAACACAATAAATCTTAGAGCTGAAGTTAACGGTGAAATCGTTCACATAGAAAAATTAGGTCTTTCTAAATCAGATATTTTAAGGGGTATTCCTATCTCAAAAAGAATAAAAGAGAATTTAAATGAAGGTAAACAAAAAGGAGATTTCATAGTTTATATTCCAACGGAACTTGATTCCGATGGCATTGGTATATATCTATACTCTAAAAACAAAACTGTCACTTATGATTCTAAAAATCCTTTTGAAATACTATTTAAAGTAAATGAATACAAAAAAAGAATGGATCAAGGAGAAATAATTATTCATTCTATTTATTTACCTCATCCGGATCATGCAAGTCATTATTTCGGCAATAATTCTAAAGAGTATAAAAATTCAGTAAAATTAGTCGAAGATTTAGCAATCAAAATAAAACAAATATTTCCAGAATCATTAATTTTAGTTACAAGTGACCATGGCCAAGTTAACCTCCCAAAACCCAATTCTAAAAATAGACCTAAGCTTAGTAAAAAGGAAATCTTTAATCTAAAAAGACAAGGAGTAATCCTCGGTTTTTCTGGTAGGACTATACATTTCTATTATGATAAAGAAAAAAGTCACTCTGTAAATGCAGTTGATAATTTCTTTGAAAAATATCGCTTAAACGAAGAAAATGCATACTTCATTGAAATTAATAATCAATATAAAGAAATAATAGGGCATTCTCCTTCAAGAAATGCATTAGAAAAACTTGGCAATATGGTAGTGATTTTCTCCGAAAATTTTTATCTAGATCATCCAGCTACCGCAGAAACACCTCATGATAATTTACTTATTGCTCAACATGGTGGTCTTACTCTTCGAGAATTAAAGGTCCCCTTTATTTTATTGTGATTTTTTAGAGAAATTCATTAAATACTGAATTCATTATTTTTGATTTACTCTAAATTTAAAAAACCAGATTTAAAAACGACAAAACTTTAGAATCTTTGTTTTATAAGAGATGCTTTGTCTCTCTAAAAACGTGATTTTTTGCGTATTTAGACCATGAATATCGAAAAACAAGTACCATTTTTGTGAAAAATGTTGACAGTTTTTCTGAAAAAAATATAAATGGCTTTAAACTAACTAGTGTGAACCATCTTATACTTGATAAGGGGAAATAAATGAGCAAAACTGCCGGCAATAAACAAAAAAATTCCTTCTTAAGTAGTGCACTTAGGCCTTTGAGAGAGAAAATAGGAAACAAGTTAATGCTAATAGTAATATTATTTGCATTAATTCCCGCAATAGTATCCACAGCATTAGTGAGTGTTAACAATGTAAATCAAGCTCAACAAACACTAAATGACAGCGCATTTTCTTCCAGTAAATATGTAAGTAGTCAACTAAACGTATTATTAGACCAATATGCATCAGATGTAGAATCTGTCGTAGGAATCCCAGGAATAACAATATTACTACAAGAAATATATAGTGCTAATTTTACAGACTTCAAAAATAATTGGCCTCAAAGCGATCTGTATAATGGCTCAATATATGTAACTTATTTAAAATATCACTCAAACAAGTCTGAGTTTTACCAATATATTTTAACTGCACTAAATACTATGGCTAAAAGTAGTCCAGATATTGATCTCATAAGAGTTTTTGCAATGGATGGGAATATTGTCGTTGGAAGTAATAATGGAACAGAGATCTTGTCAGACTTTAAAGGAGATAAAATCTGGTATAAACGTATGATCAATACTACAATTGTTCCTCCCGGAGAAATTCATTATTCTCATATAAACATCGCTCGAACGACTAATCGTGGCGCACTAAGAGTAATGAAAGGAATAGACGTAAATAATCAAAGATTAGGATTTGTGATAATAAATTATAATTTAAAAGACATAGAAAAGATTCTTCGAGGGGTACAATTTGAAATCACAAGTAACCTAAAATCGCTAGTAATTGATCTCAATTATGAAAATGCGGAAGGAAAAATTTTAGGGCCGGTAGTAATTGCTAGTACAAGATACCCCAGTATCATTAA
>JAMOVR010000011.1 GCA_027061945.1 Candidatus Heimdallarchaeota archaeon | reverse complement strand
GCGGAAGGGAATTTCATGGGCCTTTAGTCTATTGCATAAATATTCCAAGATAGCTTCTTCTTGACCGCTAGGGCTGGGGATAGAGGCCAGGGTAAAGATGAGTTCCCGGAAACGATCTCTGAGGTCCATAGGCTTAATAAAACACCTCTTCTTTCTTTGTCAAACCAGCTGATTTTGAACAAGGCTGAAAATTGCAGAATAGGGTAAAAAGTTTATAAAGTTGTCAAAAACTTTTAAAACGAGAACGAAAGATGAAGATTTTACTTATCGAGGATGATCAAAGGACGGCCTCGTTTATTTTAAAGGGCTTAAAGCAAGAGGGGTTTGTTGTGGATCATGCCTCTGATGGCGAGGAAGGTCTTCGTTTAGCACTAACTCAAGATTATGATGCTGCTATAGTAGATATTATGCTACCAAAATTAGATGGATTGACTTTGATCGATAAATTACGTAAGCAGGGTATTTCTATTCCTATTTTAGTTTTGAGTGCCAAAAGCTCAGTAGATGATCGAGTAAAGGGCTTACAAATAGGTGGAGATGATTATCTAGTTAAGCCTTTTGCTTTTTCAGAATTAGTGGCCCGCCTTCATGCCTTAATACGCCGTGCTACTTCTATTATTGAGCCTACGACTCTTACTGTGGGTGATTTAAAAATGGATCTTGTTAAGAGAAAAGTCTTTAGAGCAGGCCAAGAGATTGATCTGAAACCTAAAGAATTTATTTTGTTAGAATATTTAATGCGTAATGCTGGGAGAATAGTTTCAAAAACAATGATTATTGAGCATGTCTGGGGATATAATTTTGATCCACAAACTAATATAGTTGAAGCTTGTATCTGCCGTTTGCGAGACAAAATAGATCGTCCTTTTAAACGTAAATTAATCCACACCATTCGAGGCGTGGGATATGTACTTGAAGAAAAAGAATAATTTTTTCCGAACGTTAGCTTTTCGTCTCACTTTATGGTACCTAGTTTTATTTAGTATTTTATCTATAGCAATTTTTAGTATCATGTATTTTTCTTTGATATCACATTTTCGTCAAGAAATGGATGATGAATTATTAGATGCAGCCAAAGAATTTGAAGATCTTTATTATACTCATGGTATCAAAGCACTAGAGGAAGAGTTTCAACGCGAAGCAAGATCTGAAGGGCTCAAAAGAATATTTTTTCGATTAGTATCCCCTAAAGGAGAAGTAGAGGCCTCCTCAGATTTGAGTTCCTGGCATGGACTTCCAGATCTAAAATTAAATAAATCCACTATATTTCAAACACTTTCCTTACCAGGGCATCTACATAAAATAAGACTCTTAGCCAAGCCTACCGAAGATGGTCACATAATAGAAATTGGTGCTACACTTAAGGATGATGAGCTCCTAACGGAAAAATATCGAAGGACTTTTGGTATAGCCTTGGCCATCATGTTACTTTGTGGAGGATTGGTTGGATGGTTAGTAGCCAAAAAGGCCATGTCTGGAGTAGAAAGGATTACTAAAGCAGCGATGCGAATTGGAAAACATGATCTTAAGGAACGAGTTCCTTTAGGAAACGAAGGTCAAGAAATTGATGAACTAGCTTTTGCTTTTAATGAAATGTTGGAACGAATTGAAGCTTTAGTAAAAGAATTGAAAGAAGTAACTGATCATGTGGCTCATGACTTGCGTAGTCCTATTACTAGAATCCGTGGTATTGCTGAGACGACTTTGATTGGTGAACAGGACCTTAATACCTATCGAGAAATGGCTGCTACAGTAATCGAGGAAAGCGATCGTCTAGTAGAAATGATTAATACTATGTTAGAAATAAGTCAAACAGATTCTGGTGTAGTTGAAATGTTACGTGAAAAGTTAGATCTTCGAGAGATTATTAGTGAAGCAGTGGAGTTATTTCAACCGGTAGCTGAGGATAAACAAATCAATTTAAAATCAGATCTACCTTCAGATCCAGTAGTAATTATTGGAGATAAGGCCAAGCTTCAACGTGTTGTAGCCAATCTTTTAGACAACGCTATCAAATATACAAAACCCGGTGGATGGGTAACTATATCGATAAGAAAGGATCTGTCTTGGGCCATTATAGAAGTGGCTGATAATGGTATAGGGATCAAGAAAGAAGAGATACCAAGGATTTTTGAACGGTTTTATCGAGGAGATAAAAGTCGTTCCACTCCTGGTCACGGATTAGGTTTGAGTTTGGCCTTGTCCATTGTTCGGGCTCACGGCGGGAATATCACGGTCAAAAGCGTCGTCCATAAAGGTAGCACCTTTTCGGTCTTTCTTCCTCTAGAATCTCCTATCAAATAATCAAGTAATTTTCTAGAAACATTACCAAAAAATAATTTTACGATCATCTTAGGATAAAGTTCGTCTATTATACTGTCCCCATCTATAAAAATCTAATAGGTTTTATGTTTCACAATGTATTGCAAGAATATCTGGTTTGTACTGCTTTTTTCTTTAATTCTATCCATTTCCTTTCAAGGTAGTCGTGGTCTTTATGATTTTGACGAGACTAGATATGCAGAAGTCGCCCGTGAGATGTTACTTACTGGGGATTATCTTATCCCTAAAAGAGATTTTCATCCACATTTATCTAAGCCTCCCTTTACCTATTGGATGATAGCGATAAGTATGAAAATTTTGGGAATCAATGAATGGGCCGTACGTCTACCCAATGCTTTATTCTTTAGTTTAACTTCTTTTTTGGTCGCTTTGATAGGCCAAACTTTATGGGATAGAAAAACGGGAATTTTATCAGGATTGATTTATTCTACTACTTTGCTTCCTTATGTAGCTTCTAATATAGTTACTACTGATACAATTTTAGTCTTTTGGGAAACAGTAGCTGTATTTAGTTTTCTTAAAGGTTATTTGGCTCAAAGGCCTCTTGAAGCCAAAAGATGGTTTACTTTAATGTGGTTATTTTGGGGATTTGGTTTTTTGACGAAGGGAGTAGCTATTGGTCCTCCTATTGCCGCTCTTTTTCTATTCTGGATCATAAAAAGGAAAGAATTTAAGGCTTTACCTTTAAGCTTATTGGGAACTATTCTCTTTTTTATTATTGGTTTTACTTGGTATATATGGATAGTTTTACACATCAAAGGTTCCCTTTCCATTTTTCTTAAAGAACAAATCATAGGTCGGCTTTTTAAAGACATTTATCACCGAAATAGCGCTTGGTATGCGCCATTTTATCTTTATTTGCCCTTATTGACCTTAGGTGTCTTTCCTTGGTTCCTTACTTGGCCGGTCATTTTCCGTTCTTTAAAAGATAGAAACTGGTTTTCATGGGAGATTATTTTACGTCGCAAACCACTCTTCCTTTTTCTGTGGTTTACTGTGCCTCTCTTCATATTTTGGTTTGCTAAATCAAGACTCCCTCTTTACATTCTTCCACTTTTTACACCTTTAGTCCTTATTACAACAAGAGGTATACAAGAAATTTACGAAGAACAAAAATCTTCTTTTGTAAATGTCTTAATATCTAAACAGTTTCTTATTAGTTGGGCTATGATTCTTATTCTCTTAAAGTTTTTAGCTTCCTTTTTATCCGTACCTCAAGATGCACGTTATTATTCTAGAAAATTTGCTCCTTATCTAGCAAGTGCCAATTGTTTTTTGGCTTTAGATCAACCTTATTACGATGGGATGGCTTTTTATACTGGAATTGATTGGGAATATTTGTCAACAGAAGAAATAAAAGATGCTTTTTATATAGAAGATACCTGGAAAAATGAAGCAAAAGAACTTAAAAGAATAAGTAAGAAGTGTCTTATTTTGGTTAGAGGGAATAAATTACTCTATCTTAAAGATAAATTACATAATCTTGGTTTAGCTTTTCAAGCTTTAGATAGATGGGGAAAAATTTCTCTTTATGAGATTAGTTTTCAAAGACTAAATAGAATGGATAACCAAAGTAATCCTTATAACATTACCAAAAATTAATTTTCTTGTCATTTTGAAATAAGAATAGTCCCTTACATTAAATTTCAACAAACATCTTTCTCAAACATGGTGAACCGGAGAGGGTACAAAGGACCAAGGAGGCACCTTTAGACAGTGCCAATCAATCTCATGATAAAGAGAGCCGGACATTTTTGGCTCATATTCCTCTGCTGTCTGTGCTCAGGCTGTGCCGTCTATCATCCTTTGCCCCTTGACCAGAAGGCAGAGGAGGCTGTCCTCAGGACCCCGGATTTCAAGGCCTTGGAAGTAGAAATTTTTAAGGTAAGGCATCCGCTTTTAAAGCCTATCAAGTTCAATCTCACAGATGGAATCTCTCCAGACGAAGCAGCTTTGCTCGCCATGGTGACCAATCCCGAAC
>JAMOVR010000010.1 GCA_027061945.1 Candidatus Heimdallarchaeota archaeon | reverse complement strand
GATTAAAGGTTCTGTTATTTATTTTAGATGTTAAAATGTTCTGTTTTTAGTTATAATTAATAAATTTGCCAATATTATCTTATATTGCTAAAATCCCCATCTTTTAAATAAATCATGATCAATCTGGAATTGATCCAATATTTTTCCTACAACATGATTAATCAAATCTTGTATATTCTTTGGTTTATGGTAAAAACCGGGAGATGCAGGTAAGATTGTAGCTCCTGCAAGTGCTACCTTCTTCATGTTTTCGATCATTGGTAATGAATAAGGAGATTCTCTTACTACTAATACTAACTTTCGTCCTTCTTTTAATTGAACAGATGCAGCACGTGCTACTAAGTTCAAATCAATGCCGTTAGCAATTAGTCCTAACGTCTTCATAGAACAAGGAACAATTACCATCCCTAAAAGAGGATAAGTTCCTGAAGCAAAGGGGGCACTCATATCGTCATTAGTATAGACATTATCCCATGATTTGAAAACCTTTGAAAGTTTTTTTCCCATTTCATAGTAATAGACCTTTTCAGCCCCATTTGTATAAATAACATCAAAAGGATATCCCATCTCTCTTAAGTATTTAGACAAAACAACACCATATTCAACACCACTTGCACCAGTAAGTGCAATCAAAAGCCTATTTCTTTTCATTAAAAGAAGATTGGGAATCTACTTTTTTATAATTTGGTTATTTTTAGAAAAAACAGATATATCACTCATTTGAGATATTATTAAATGGTTTTAATTTATTCCAATAAAGTTTGGATCTGATTAATAATGAATATCTATTAACTAATTAGGTAAGTTTTTCTAATTTCAAGTTATTATAAATCATGTACTAAGATAAAACTTATCGTTTAGTTATTTTTTCAATACGTGATAGCAAAAAAAGCATTAAAGTGAGGCAAAGTGAGCGTTACATCAAGTGAAAAAAATAATGGTCTGAGGCTCAAAGTCGAAGACGCTCTTCCCCAAGATGTAGGAACGGGAAAAGTCAGAATCCATACTAAAATACTAAAGAAACACGGAATCAAAGTAGGAGATATAGTAAAGTTAACTGGTAAAAAAGTTTCAGCGGGGAAGGTATTGCCTTTAGGTCCTGATGAGAATGAGAATATCATTCGAATGGATGGGTTTACTAGAATGAACTGTGGGGTATCATTGGGAGAAACAGTACTTGTAGAAAGAGTTAATCCAAGACCAGCAGAATCAATCACAATTGCCCCTGTAGATGATGAATACAGAATAACAGGACCTGCAGAAAAAATAAGAGAAGCATTAATCCACAGACCCATTCATAGAGGCGATGTGGTTGTTATTACTGCTAAGGTCTCTAAAAAAGTAAATACTGGAGATCCTATGAATATTTTTTCTGCATTTTTCTCTCCAGGAGGACAAGCTTTTTCATTAAAAGAAATCAGGGTAGTGATTACACAGACAAGCCCCGGAGGAATTGTTCTTGTTACGAGAGATACTCAAATCACAATCTTGGCTACTAAACCTGACACTTTTAAGGGTGTACCTGCTATTACTTACAATGACATTGGTGGCTTAACAGATGAAATAAGAAGAGTTCGAGAAATGATTGAACTCCCATTAAAACATCCGGAGCTATTTGACAGGCTCGGAATAGAACCACCAAAGGGAGTGCTTCTTTATGGGCCCCCAGGAACGGGAAAAACACTATTAGCGAAAGCGGTTGCAAATGAATCTAATGCTAATTTTATTGCGATTAATGGCCCCGAAATAATGAGTAAATTTTATGGCGAAAGTGAAAAAAGATTACGAGAAATTTTTGAAGAAGCAGAAAAAAAGGCGCCATCATTAATATTTATTGATGAAATCGATTCTATTGCTCCTAAGAGAGAAGAAGTAATGGGTGAAGTAGAAAGAAGAGTAGTAGCTCAATTACTTTCTTTAATGGATGGATTAAAATCCAGAGGAAGAGTTATTGTCATTGGTGCAACAAATAGACCAAATAGTATTGATCCAGCATTACGCAGACCAGGGAGATTCGATCGTGAAATCGAGATTGGAATTCCTGATCAAAAGGGAAGGCTCGAAATTTTAGAGATACATACACGTGGTATGCCATTAAGTGATAATGTTAATTTAGAGAAACTTGTTGAAAGAACACATGGTTTTGTAGGAGCGGATCTTGCAGCCCTGACTCGAGAAGCAGCAATGCAAACATTAAGAAGAATTTTACCGAATATAGACTTAGATCAAGAAGAGATACCTGATGAAATACTTGACCAACTTGTAGTTACAATGGAAGACTTTGAAAATGCGTTAAAATATGTCAGGCCATCTGCATTGAGAGAAGTGTATGTAACAATTCCCAATGTTAAATGGGAGGATGTTGGTGGTGTAGACAAAGCAAAGCAATTGTTAAGAGAAGCAGTTGAATTACCATTAAAACATCCTGAAATCTTTGAATATCATGGTATAAGACCTCCTAAAGGGATCTTATTATTTGGCGCACCCGGGACGGGAAAAACATATTTAACAAAAGCAGTAGCTAATGAGACAAATGCTAATTTTGTTAGTGTAAAAGGCCCCGAAATATTTAACATGTACGTTGGTGAAAGTGAAAAAGCAATTCGGGAAATATTTAGGAAAGCAAGAATGAGTGCTCCTGCTGTAATTGGGATCGATGAAATCGATGCGATTGCTTCAGTGAGGGGATCTTCACCTTCAAGTCACGTAATGGAAACAGTTGTAACACAGTTATTAACAGAAATGGATGGTTTAGAAGAGCTGGCCGGAGTTGTTGTAATTGGGATCACTAATCGCCCAGAACTAATAGATCCCGCACTATTGAGGAGTGGACGTTTTGATAGAATAGTTCATGTGCCCGTTCCAGATAAGAAAGGGAGACTAGAGATTTTGCAAATACATACTAAAAAAATGAGATTAGATAATGACGTGAATTTAAAAGAATTAGCTGAAAAAACCGAAGGATATGTAGGATCAGACCTAGAAAACTTATGTAGAGAAGCAGTGATGGTAGCTATAAGAGAAGATATTAATATAAAAAAGATTTCTATGAGACATTTCTTAGAAGCGTTAGAATACGTTCCTCCCTCAGTCACAAAACAGCAAGCTGAACATTACGAGAGACTTGAAAAAGAATTACTTCAAAGAGCAACTAGAAGAACAACTTCTCCCTCAGATTATACTTTATAGCGAGACATAAAAGAACAGTACTAAATATTTTTCCAATATTTTTTTCCTCTTTTTTATTATGAAAAAGTATTCTTTTTATAAAGAAAAAAATCATTCCATTCTTGAAATATCCATATTTCATTAGTAAAAATTATTAATCATGTAAATCGAATTACAAATTTGATGGAAACTCTTTCAAGCAGTCCACAACAAGGCAAGAATCCAGATACATATGTTGGCCTTGATGAGCTAGTTGATCTCTCTGTAAGTGAATTGATATTATTACAACACTTATTAAATTATTCTGAAGAGATAATACGTTTTGCATTATTACAAGAGATAAATACTTACATGATGGAAAACAAAAAAATTTCTGCCTCAAGTTTTTATCATTCATTAAAAAAACTGGAAAGAAAAGGATTAGTAACTACAACTACTAATAAAAAAGATAACATTGTAAAAGTAAAAGCAACTCCTTTGGCAAGAAAAGCATTAAATGAAATAAGTACAATTCTTATCTCCGGAGTAATTGATGTATTCAAATTTTCTAAAGAATTGCTACAAATGTCTATGGAAAAATTCAATTTAAAACAAATCGAAAAATTATTGATAATACCAATGAACAACTTGGGAGATATTAGAATTATCCGGATGATAATAGAGAATACTAAAGAAACATATGTTTTGTCTACTGATGAAACTTTCCACAGACTACAACAACGTGGTCTTGAAGATGTTATACAGTCAAAAATATCTGGGGATATTATAAGAGAACCTAATGATTTTTTTGATGCTGCAATATTGTTTAATTTTAATACACCTCAGGAAAACTTGGGAATCGGACCAGAACAAATGTTAAACGAACTGTATAGGGTAATTAAGCCTGGTGGTTCCTTATTTATTTCAGGAATGAAAAAAATAAAAAAAACGGATAATTTCATTATTGATAGAATACTCAAAAGCCTTCGTGCTGCTCAAGTACTTACGGAATTTTCTGAAAAAGAAGTGAGGGATAGCCTAGAAAAGCACTCATTTATGAGACTAGAAAAATTAGAATACGAAGGTCTAATCATTATTAAAGGAACTAAGCCTTTAACAAATGATTCTTCGTCATCAAGACATAACTAATAATTGATTTAGTCAATTGTTTCTTGGCA
>JAMOVR010000009.1 GCA_027061945.1 Candidatus Heimdallarchaeota archaeon | reverse complement strand
CAGTCGAGGATTCCAATTACTTTCATTCCTTCTTTTAGATCAACAGCCTTAACATATTCGAAGCTTGGTGTTCCACTGGTTGGTGTAAGTTTTGATGCAGGGATAAGATATTGTGATAAGTGAATTTCTTCAGTTACACTTATTGTCAAGTCAATAGGATATCTTTTTACGCTGAAGTCAGTAGCAAATGGTTCTGGTAAGCCCGTAACATCTTTTGTGACATTGACAGACAAGGCACCAGTGGTTAAAAGCATGCCGTTATGGGTAGTTGGTGCACCAGAAGGTACTTCTCCTTTGAACTCCATTACAGGGAAGGTTATGTCCTTTCCTAACACGCCACTTAACCAAGCAGCTTTGAAGGTGATAGGTACAACTCCAGCAACATTAGGATCTATGCGGTCCATGTATATGTTGACCATGACTTTGAAGCTACTATCTAATGTGTATCCATAATATTGTGCAGCTTCTGTCAAGTTAACTAGATACCTATATCCCCAGCCATTCGGGTTGGCATTACCCGTGTAAGGTACGTCACGGATTAAGTCACCATAATGATAGTCGGTGTGTAAGAATTCACGGTAAGCTGGGTCAGATAACCAGAATGCAACATGTGTATCGGGACCCGTCCAATTAAGTTCAAGGGCTAATGTGTTAGCATTGCCAGTGGCTCCATCAAAGATTAATTCAAATGCACGCATGTCTCCTCCATTCGCGGGATATAAGTCCCAATCGTAGGGTTCGTAATATTTGTCTCTTACAACTGTTGTCCAACCATTGGTTGAACCGTCTTTGACCATTAACGGAACGCTGTAAGCAATTGGGACTAGCGCGCTTGCACCAGTTGATGAAACAATTCTTAAGAATGCTGAGTGGGCTCCGACTTCAAGTCCACTGGGGTCTAATGTTACGTTGAGACCACCTGTTACGGTTGTTGCGCTTAGACCTGGTGCAGTAACTTTCTTGAATAATCTGACAGTCACTACTGGAGCTACACCATTGTAGTTTTCTACATGTTCGTTTACATTAGTTGTTGATGGGTCGTCGTATAATAAGTCTCTAATTACGAAGTACATCTTGCTTATGTCATTCTGGTTGAAGTCCTTGAGAGAGAGCCATACAGTGTATGTTCCAACATCAGAAAGAGATCTAGTTACGGAGATGAATTCTCCATTTTCACCACTTGCAATGTCTAATTTACCATTATTGTTTTTGTCATCTAAGATACCTAAGTACGCGTAATAGTTGATATCAAATTGTCCAGCTCTGTCAGGTGTGTTGAACACGAATGCAGCTAAGTCTCCAGATGAAAAGTCAACATCTGGGAATAGGTCCGTTAATTTGTATGTGGTGAAGTATGATGTGGTTCTGTTCATAGTGGTAGTAGCTTCATCAGTCATGTTAAAGGTGTAAATTTCATAGCTTTGAATTGAACTTCCATCGTTCGTCTCAACATTAACCACTGCAGAGGTGGTCTTAGTTACGGTCCCGAAGAACAAATTGGTGTCTGCATATACTCCTCCAAGGAAGTTTCCGAAGGAGTCGGTAATATTAAGGGCATTGTACCCATGGCTAAGCAAGTATCCTTGTCCTGGAAGGTCTCCAGATGTGAAGTAGTACTTCAAGCTTTGTTGAATTCTTTGCATTTCTACACTGTGAGAATAGGTATTGTATACACGCATTTGTGGTGTTACCCAGTTACTGCCATTTAGACCATAAACATAGTTAATAGCTTTCCAGATGTCAACTCTTCCAGTGCCTTGGGCGAATGGGTCATAACCAAGGTCGTTAGCAGTTGACATGAGAATTGTTTTTGCTTTGTCTGGAGTTAGTGTTTGACCAGTTACGTCATGGTATGCTTGGTACAATAATGCCAAGCTGCCTGAGACGAAGGGTCCTGCTTGGCTTGTTCCACCAAACACTTCAAACGAATAAGTACCATTTCCTACTTCGGTTACTGCATAACCGAAGTCAAAAGCACCAGTTGCCATAATGTCTATTTTAGTGTATAAGTCCTGATTTGGACCTTTGGAGCTGAACCAACCTACTTGATTGTTAACTGATTGGTTGGTGCTGTAAGGAGCAAGTAATGAGTAAGCCAAGTAATTGTGTGCGGTGGAAGCACCCACACCAATGGATACATCAGCCATTGGTGGACCGCCAGTCATGTAACCAGGTCCTTCATTACCATATGAGATAACGAAGATTAGACCTGGGAAGTTGGCATTAATTCCTCCGGGTAATGAGAGAAGTTGGAGGAATAAAGAGTATAGGTCAGCACCTGCCCAATATCCTCCAAGGGTAGGATTAATGAAGCCCCATGAGTTGGAGGAAATGTTTGCCATGTGGTTTCCAGACCATGTGTATTCGATATATCTTCCATCTGTATTATATGAAGGATCAAAACCAGAAGCCCACAACCATGTTACTGCAAGGGAACTGCTGAAAAATCCTCCAAGACCCATTATTTTTGCATCAGGAGCAATACCTTGGATGGTCATGTTGACATTGGGGCTGTCTAATGAGGAGTATGTTCTGGCCCAGTCAAATACGGGGAATTTAACCGGATTACCTGCAATTTGACCTGCAACACTGGTTCCGTGCCCTTGTTCGTCGAATAATAATGCAATTGCTTTACCATCAGGGTCAATCATTCTGACTAATGGTGCTTTTCCAGTTGCTGGACCCCAGCCAGTTATATTTGCAGTATCGATGGTATTTGATAATGAACCAAAGGAGATATCGGTATATCCATCACCATTCAAGTCCATGGCTAATGTATAGTTCATGGCATATTGTTCCGCAGTTAATCCTGGGAAGTGCCCATGTCTTCTTGCATAGGGGTTAGTTGTTGGATCGAAGTCATTAGGTGCGTTGTTAAAGTAATCAGTAGGTGTAGCTTTATTAAGTAATGCATAAGCAGTGAAGTAATAACCAGTCATATAGTCGATGTATAAAGTGTCATATCCCGGAATTGTACTCATTGTATCTGCTAATAAGAATGGAGTGGCTACGGGATAAGGACCATTTCGAATAAACATTACACCGAATTTTACAGTTGCATTAGTCGGAATTTCTTTTGGTACATGATATTTGTCTGCAAGCATGAATTTACCGACGTATAATTCCGTTAGTCTAGCTAAGGTATACACGTTGGTTGAACTGTAGGCACTAACCATTACGTATAGTTGGTCTTCGAGTCCTTTGGTTTGAATGTAATGGTCATCTGGTACAGTAAAGGTTATGTTTGTGATGGCCATAAAGTTACCAGCATGACTGAAGCTCATTGGGTAACCATTTTCGTCAATAGCCATCTTTCCTAATAGACCAGTTGTACCAAAGTCTTGACCAGTGTCGGTAGGAGCAACAATTACACCTTCACCAGTAGTGTAATTGTTAGCAAGGTCGGCACCGATTAATTTTCTGGTAATTGGCCCATATCCATCAATTGTACCAACGTCGTAGTCCGCTAATTTAATTGTTTGGTCAACAGCAGGATCACTTGGGGAAAATTTATGATAGTCTAAGTCTGCGCTCACCAAGCTTACGTCCTGTCTGTTGAACAACTGCTCAACTGCGGTTTTGTCTTTTACTACGGCGTGAACCCAGGCTACATCATCAGTCATGTGGAAGACAGTCACTGGTGTTACTAATCCTCCTAGACTGGCGTCTGGGTTAATAGTGATGAACATAATGTGTACGCCTAATTCATCCTGTCTTACTAAGTCAGGAACCGTCCCCGTCTTTACCCATTGTGATAGGTAATAGTCTTTTTGTTGACTTATTTCTGGAGATAGACTTGGGGAAATCGATTTACTGACATAGTTTGTTGGGTCTGCCGGATTGACATTAATAGAAGGCATTATTGTTTGTGTGCCTGCAGCTGTATCCATTGCTGCAGCGGGTGTCAGTCCAGGGAGACTCAACATGAAAGACATGATGATTAATACAGAAAATAGTATTCTGCGGTTTGTTGCTGCTATTTTCATAGGGTCTCACCCTACTCTCCACTCTTGAATTAATGGAGAGCTCAAATTTTTATGATGAAATCATGTTCAAATATTTTACGGGTTATGGTATATAACGCCGAACAGTAGTAAAAAGCAATTTTATTAAAAAAAGACTGTTCCAAAATAGAAACACCATATAAATATTTCTTGAAACAAACTGAAAAAAGGTTTTAAGCATATTTCCGATTTATGCAATTTTTTGATCATTGAAGATAAATTTATAAAAAAGGGGATATAAATTACCCCTAGCCCGCCCCGAGCTTAATGCGAGGGGCGAGCGACCCAGACCAGAGAAGTAATGGTTAATTAATTATACGAAGAAACAATATAAAAACTTATTTTATGTGTTGTTCTTTTTTAAACTTATTTAAGCAATAAATAGAATCAGACATTATATTTTCCTTTTTTTGAAAAAAATAGTCCTATTTACGAGCTAATTGTTTATAAAAAAGACAGCCTTTTTAGGATATGTTTGCATCTAAATATTCTGTTCTTCTTAGTGAACTACTCCTTGCTTTGGCAAGGGGCTTCCTGCTTTATTGAGAAAACCTCTACTCCGAACCATTTCTTACAATAAATAAAGGAAGTGGTCTTGGGACAAGTATTCTCAATAAAGCAGGAAGCTACTCGCAAAAAAGAGATAGTTACAATTGTAAAGAAAGTAGGAGTCAGAAGGATTCTTTCATCACGAATATCAGTCGCTTGAGAGTACATCATCCTCCTACATTATTACATTTTAGGGGAAACTACCTCTTGCTTATACGAGTAACTTCTCCGACCGTGCTTTCACCACGGTGTTGAGTGGTTCCAGCACGGAACCTTTCACAGAGACCCTTGTCCCAGAGGCTTTCCCAACAAAAACATGTATGTCATGCAAGCATATAATATTATTGGCTTTAACTTTCTCGGCGGGAAATCCCCTTCCGAAAAGGGAGGGGATGAAAGCCGAAAACATCATATTTTTTCTTGCAGGGCTGGGACGGCCCGTAGCGCCTGTGGAGAGAGTCTCCTCTGTGAAGCAGGAAGCCCCTTGCCAAAGCAAGGAGTAGTTCACTCTCTTACCTTTTGGAAGGAAAAAATTTCCCGCAATCAAGTTAAAAGATTAAAAAGTTGAATATTTGAAACATGTGTAACTTACTTTAACTCTGTCGGCGGGGAGTCTCCTTCCAAAAGGGATTAAATGAAAGCCGATACACTCTTTCACTTCTTTATACTACCATAATACCACTATTGATGCCTACACACTAAGAAAACGTTTAATGAAGATGAGAAAAAAGTTGTTTCAGTAAATTATCTAAAAGTGTGAAATTTTTCCCAAAAGATTTAGTTTATGATCTTTTAAAAAAATAAATCATTAAATATGTCCTTATTTATTTTTCTCACGTGAACTCCCCTACAAAATTTTTTCTCATCTCCATTAATATCTTGGTTTTAAGTCTTTATTGGGAAAACAAATATTTAAGGATCTTAGGATATGTATTGTTAGCTTTAAGTCTGATAATTAATCTTTTTAAATCTAAAACCTCTCTCACTTCTTTCAAATTGTTCTTGAAGGAATTACTACGATTAAAAGATAATCTCTCAATTTCTCAAAAATATTTAAAGTTAAATCGGAAGTATATCTTTCTTGCTTCTCTTGGATTGATGTTAGCAGTAGCAGGAATTACGCAAGCAATGATAACTGTAAACATTGAGGAAGCAGGACTATTGGCAGAAAGCCTTAAATCGGAGAATATACCTCCGGGCTTATTAATAAGCACGTACACACCTGTTCCTCCTAAAAGTCTAAATCCGAATTATAATTTAACATATCAAATTAGTCAAGATCTTCACAATGCAGAAAAAATAGCTAAAGAATCAATTGCTTTTCCATATCCATTAGTAAAAGTTGAAGATCTTTTTATTGCACATACTGTAAATAGTTATGTATATATGGATCATTCTCTAAATACTACCTTCTGGCCAATAGGCCTTCTTGGGATAAGTTATCAATCAATGTTAGAATTATGGGGGCCTCAATTTAATGGTTCATGGCCAGAAAAGCCCGGGGAAATAATTGTACTGAAATCTATTGAGCCCTTACCAGATGTACAACCTAACTTTAAAATTGGTCAGAACTTCACAATTACGAATAATGCATATCAATTAAATCCTTATGATCCTAATGCGAAAATAAGGACTTATAAAATAGTGGGGACTATTACACTTTCATTTCCCATATTTTATCCCGTAATAAAGTGGGCAGATAATCTGATATTGCCGGCAATATTAGCAATAATGCCTATACAACAAGCACAACTTGAGTGGTGTAGATTAGGAGCAGATACTCTTGCTAAAATATATTCTGCGTTTTACTATAATTATGGTGAACATGTAAAATCTATTGAACTAAGAGATAACTTAGCAAACTTGGCTACTACTATTTCTGTTCTAATGAATAATTATGAAAACGATGGATTTCATTTTCTAAGTTCTAAGTCTTTATTAGCACAGGATATTTGGTGGATTGCAAATATTATTGAGCCTCTAAGAGCAGTGTTCTTATATCTTAGTGTTCCAATAGTAGGAATAAGTTTCTTCTTAGTAGATCTCTCTTTTAATCTTGTAGAGGCTAGAAAACGAAAGTTAGTAGGGATTTTAAAATCACGAGGATCATCCAATAATCAAATTATTTTTTCTGTTATCGCCGAAATAATGTTAGCAAGTACTATCGGACTAGTGTTTGGAGTAATTGCTGGTTATCCACTGGGGGCATTAATAATCAGTAGTACTGGTTTTCTAAGATTTGGTAAAATATCAATTCCTCCGTTTCTTTACTTTCCTCAATTCTTGAAAATAATTATCACTGGAATAGTATTGGGGATAGACTATAATCTTCCTAATCTACTAGAAACAGTAAAAACAAATATTTACGAGTCTGATGTTCCTACAGAAATTAGGATTCCCTTCTGGAGAAAATATCAACTTGACCTTTTCTTATTTATTGTTGGTGTAAGTGTAACTATTCTACTTAAAAGGATAATTGAGAATCCTGAAGGCGGAAATGACACTCTAATTGTGTATTTAGGGGCTTTTTCATTTCTATTTGTAATTGTTGGCGCAATTATGTATATTTCATGGCATTTCTCTTCATTTCTAAAACCAATCGGAAAAAAAATGTGGGATAGCATTGGAAATTTATTTTCTTTTGTGTTGAGATCGCTATCTATTAGAAAAGTAACCTCCTCAAAGGTAGTTGCATTAATTATTGTTGCTGCCTTATTTACTTCATATCTTACAATCACTCCTGTGACTTTATCTGCGTATTCAAAAGAAAAACAATATTACACAGTGGGAGCAGACATATCCTTGATTGGTCTAAACTTTCGCTTATATCCAGACTACCAGCAAATAATAGGTAAAGAAAACATTAGTGGATTTACTGAAGTAATCAAATTAACTACAGAAGCACAAATCAATAAGATCAAGTATAATGTAATATTAATGGCAATTAATACTACTACTTTTGGAGATGTTGCATTTTTCAAATCTAACTATGCAAATAAGCCACTAAACACGTTGATAAAAGAATTACGTAATAGTAGTGGAAATATACATAATGTATTGGTTTGGTCGAGAACTTTGGAAAAAAACCCGCAACTTAAGCAACAATCCCTTTTAACTTTTGAAATATATGACTCTTATTGGCGTTTCGTATTATTAAAAACAAGATTACAAGTGGTTGATACTTTTGAATACTGGCCAAATCTTTTACTTGAAAATACGCCAAAAGATTCTATTATAATGGTAATGGATCTTAATGACTTAGTACCTTATTTATACTCCGCTCCTAAATCCGTTCAGGAAAAAGCACAATTCATAGTTTACGCAGACGTAAAACAAGGTCTTGATATTGTAAGTGTAGCAGAATCCATTAGATATCATACATTTAGTAAACTTCATTATTATCAGTTTAGATATGTTGGACAAAAGTTCTTAGCAACACCTGAAACGGTCATAATTAGCATTAGTGTACTTATTAATCTTGGATTTATATTTTCAATGATAACGTTAATACTGACCGTGTCTATGTATGCTTTGTTAGCTATCACCGAACGAAAACGCGAGATCTCGTTACTAAGAGCATTAGGGATGTTAAGAAAACAGCTTTTTTCAATGTTCATAATGGAAATTATCGTATTAGTAATTTTCTCGATAATTATTGGATTGTTAACAGCATTAATCGCAGTGCAAACTTCAGTATATGTTCTTGTTAGTGAATATTTTGGGGGAAGATATCCACCAATATATGTAGTATATCCCACTAGATTATTATCAATTGCTTTAACATTATTAGCTTCGATTGGCGTTCTAAGCTCAATTATTCCTGCGTATTTCTATTCTCAAACAAAGCCCCTAATAATAACAAGAGATTGATAAATAAATTAAATGTGGTGCGGGGGGCGAGATTCGAACTCGCGAACCCCTATAGGACTGGGACCTGAACCCAGCGCCATTGACCGAGCTAGGCAACCCCCGCAGTTTCTTCTTCAGTTAAGTTTTTTCTTCATAACAATATTAAAAACACAACGGATTAGGTAATAGAAAAATAATAACCATCTCTCTTTCTCTTAACTAATTTTTAAACTAATTTTTAATCAAGTAAATCTCAAAGTCTCTTTTATAGGTGGATTCCACCAAATCAATGCTTGTAATAATAGGTACATACTTGTTGCCAAAACTAACCAATTTAAATCATTATTAGATATACCTAACCAAAAAGTAAAGTCTATAAAAAATACCATTACTGCGATTATCGAGCGGAACAATGACCATTTGGGGCCTCTATGTTCCCAGAATATCCACTGGCTCCAAACGATAGTTATGAGCAGGAATAGCAAGAGGCCAATAATTTGTACCATATCATTTGGGGAGATCATTACCAAGAATCCAAGTAATACACTTATAGAATAAACAACTGCAGTTGTAAATACTGTATTTAGACCTTGATCTAAGGGATTATCAATATACGTTTTAATTTGCGTAAATAAATTTCGTTCCATGTTACTTATTATCTTTAGAAGATAAATATAAATTAGATGCTTTACTACTACAAACAAATCTTAATTTATATTTCAGTTATCAGCTAAAAAAAAATGAAGCAGATAATAATTTGCCATTTTTGGTTATTATAAATATTTTTTAAGTAGCTTTTAAACAACAAAAAAATTTAAAATTAATTTTAAGCGTTACAAAATAAACTTAATCAAAATCCTCAAAAAGAAGAATGCTGGGAGTCATTTAGGTTACCCCATTTGTACTCTTGGGGATATTAAGAGAAAGCATATAGGTGCCTGTAGAATGACTGTCGACTTAACAGCCCGTAAATTTAGGACCGTTGACGAAGTTAGTGGTCCACTTATGTTTGTTAATCTCGCCGGTAAAGGTGGTGTTTCTTACGCAGAAATAGTTGAAATCGAGCTTCCTAGTGGCGAGAGAAGAAAAGGACAAGTACTAGAAGTCAGTAAAGACATAGCTGTAGTTCAAGTTTTCGAGGGAACTAGTGGTCTTGACACTGATAAGACTGTTGTACGGTTTCTTGGAAAAACAATGGATATCGGTGTTAGTGAGACCATGCTTGGCCGAATTTTCAATGGACGTGGTGAACCCATTGACGGTGGTCCAGAAGTTATTTCTGATAAAAAAGTGCCGATAGTAGGTGAGCCCATTAATCCTTCGGCCCGAGAATATCCAAGACAATTTATCCAGACAGGGATAAGTACTATCGATGCTCTATTGACACTTGTCCGTGGACAAAAATTGCCACTATTTTCAGGTAGCGGATTACCACACAACCAATTAAGTGCCCAAATCGCTCGTCAGGCAAAAGTACTTGGAGAGGGAGAAACGTTTGCAGTAGTATTCGCTGCAATGGGTATTACAAGTGAAGAGGAAAGATTCTTTCGTAAGACGTTTGAAGAAACTGGGGCTTTAGAAAGAGTAGTTCTATTTCTTAACTTAGCAGATGACCCTGCAGTAGAAAGGATTATTACACCAAGAATTGCTTTGACTGTTGCTGAATATCTTGCCTTCGAGAAAGACTATCAAGTCTTAGTAATATTAACAGACATGACAAATTATGCTGAAGCACTAAGAGAGATCGGTGCTGCTAGAGAAGAAGTACCTGGCAGAAGAGGATTCCCTGGTTACTTATATTCCGACTTAGCAACGATATATGAACGTGCGGGCAGAATTAAAGGAAAGAAGGGATCAATTACTCAAATCCCAATTTTAAGTATGCCTAACGATGATATTACACACCCGATTCCTGATCTCACAGGATACATTACTGAAGGACAAATCTTTCTAGACCGTGGTCTTCACAGGAGAGGAATTTATCCACCAATTAATCCATTGCCGTCACTAAGCAGGCTAATGAAAGAAGCAATTGGTAAAAACATGACCAGAGAAGATCACAAGGAAGTAAGTGACCAATTATATGCAATGTACGCAAGAGGTGTTGAATTAAGAGACCTTGTGGCAGTAGTGGGTGAAGAATCACTTACTGAAGAGGACAAATTATATCTTGAGTTTGCAGAAGCATTTGAAAAACGCTTTATTGCACAAGGGGAACACGAAGACCGCTCAATCTTTGAATCTCTAGATCTCGGATGGGAATTGTTAGCAATGTTTCCAAATCCAAAGCGCCAACTTAAACGTATTAGCACTAAAACCATTGAAAAGTATCATCCGAAGTATAGAGATCCTAATTACGACTTTAATAGAATAGACGCATAATTTTAGAGAATCATATTCTTTAATTATTCTTCTTTATTTCTAAACTGATTTTTTAATAAAATAAATAAACTAATAATTTTGTTTTGATTAATATTTACGCATTTGTTTTTTAGCACAATATGATGAAATTAAGTTAACAACTTAGTAACAAAATGTAAGTTAAGACAATAAGACAATTATTTTTAAACATAGAAATCATAATTTCCTTTGGAGAAAGAATGGTCGACGATGACGGTTTATCAGACATTTTACATGAGCTCATTACGAGCACGGGAGGAATAAATAGAGTTATTTTAGCGGATAAAACAGGATTAACCCTGGCCCATACAGTAAAATTTGAGACAGATCCTAATATCGACATTGATGGGCTTGGAGCAATTTCCTCAGCAGTATATCTAGCTTCAGAAACACAGGGGATGAATGTAAATCTTACAAACATGGAGATAGTAATTGCAGAGTTCTCTAATGGTAAGATAATGGTAGCAGATTGTGGGCCAGCAGTACTGTCAGTAATTACAGATAATGATATTGCCATTGGAATGGTAAGAATGTTAATGAAACAAGCTGCTAAGAAGTTAAGAAAAATATTAGAAGAGAGAATGGATTACGATGATGTAATCATGCCAATGGACATTCCTCATGAGGAACTAACTGTTTCAAGTAAAGATGAAGACGAAGCAGAAAACCTTTTAGAGGATTTAGAAGCAGCTTTGAAAGATCTTCAGTTTTTCTAAGTAAAACAATTAGTTCTTAATCCTTAAGTATTAACTTCTCATAATTTACTTAGAGGTGAATGACTATTTCTGAGGAGGACACTGTTTCAAATACAGAAAAGAAATTTTTAACTGGCCTTCCATCATTAGACCAAAAACTTGGAATGGAATTATCTTTAGATAAAGGTATACCTAATGGATCAATAATAATGGTACATACACCGCCATCTAGTAATTTACCTACATTATTTATTCAAAGAGTTTTACTTAATTTCGTAGAACAAAGTCCTGATCACGTAGTATTTTATCTTTATTCTTCAAGACCAAAAAACCAAATTTTACGGGAATTTCATGCATATAATTGGAACGTTGAAAAATACGAAAATCAACAATGGTTCTGGGAAAACATGTATCAAGTTTCATCCCCACATCGTGCTTCTAGCGCCCGTATTGGGAATATAGAAATAAAAAGGAAAACATATATTAAAAGAGTTTATAGAAGAATTGAACAGATCCAACAAATGAAAGAGATCATACCATTTACTTGTATTGATAACTTACTATGGATGAAGGAAGAACAATTAGATGAGAACCCATCGATGGTAATTGAATTTTTAAGAGATATTCAGAACTATGTTAACGAAATAGGCGGAGTTCATTTTTTCATTGTTCCTAAAGGAATTTTGAATCCTGTTGCTGAAAACATTATTGAGGCAACTGTTCAAGGTATTTTTGATTTTGACAGAGAAATTAGAGGAAATAAAGTGAGAGATTTCTTTTTCATAGCAAAAATGGTGGGGCTTAGCTATATATCAGAAACTCTCGAAGTTGCTCCATCAGAAGAACAAGGATTCAGAATAGAATCAACTAGTAAGATCTAAAAAAAATCTTATAATTTCTTTATTATTTTGTTTTTTATTTTAGCAAAGCATTCACGAGTGATCGTTGAGTTCGTTTATAGTTTATGTTAGTCGAAGCTATGCAGCATGAAATTTTGTGCTTGTGCAACTACGATGTCTGATTCAGATGAGAATTATTGGGTTATTACTATCTATTAATATACTTTCTAAAAATCATATCACATCTTAAGTTTTAATGACCAACAATGATACCTTAAACTAGTATGTCTCTCGCTAATACTACCGTGATTAACGACATTTCCAATAAATTTGAAATAATATGTTATCTATAAAATAAACAAGTAAAACGACTAGTTTGAGATATAATCGTAAGCTAAAAAGTGAAAATATTTCTTAGATGAAAAATAATAAGGTAATAAGGATCATGTCGAACAGTGATTTAAGAACTAGGATTGGGCCACCTAGAACGCCTGAAGAAATAAAAAATGACACTGCTAAGCAAATAGCGGAGCTTCTAAGAACGATTAAGGGATATAAAGAATTAGTAAAGGCCCAACAAAGAGAGAGGGAAATCTTATTAGAACACTTAAGCCAGATCTCAAATCAAGCTGTTTTAGATGGCGAAATCTTTGAAAAACTAAACGAACTTTCTCAAATGGTAAAAAAACTTACAGAAAAAATAGATTCTATTGATAAAAAAGTAAGCAATTCAACAGTAGTAATTAGCAGTGCCAATGAAATAAAAAACGATTCATCATTTGAGAAAGAATTAGAGCAAGCTTTAACTCCAGTAGATAATAAAATTTTAGTTGCTGCTGAAGAAAAAATTGCTCTTTTAACATCAGAAATAGAAAAACTAAGTAACAAGGTACGAATACTTCAAAACGAATTGGATAAGAAAGACGAGACAATCAAGACTTTAAACCAAAAATTAGAATTATTAGTTGAAGAAAGAGAACAACTTAGAAATGAATTAAATCGCCTGAATCGTTTAATGATGACTTGGGAACAGAGCATTTCTATAATTGAAAAATTAGCCAAAACTGATCCAAGATATAAAGTATTGAACATTGTCAAAAAGAATAAGGAGCTTAATGAAATTCAGCTTGCATTTGCTTGTGGATTAAGTATTTCAGAGTTAAGAAAATATGTTGAGGATCTTAGAAAGTTAGAGTTAGTTATCGTGGATGGGTCAAAAATCAAGTGGTCCGGCAAAGACATTAAATTCACATTGTAAAAAAAGAACAGAGACCCTTTAAATTTAAAGTTGAATTTAAAAGTCTAAATTTGTTTGTTTGTATCTGAGTATAATTTGTTTTTACAATCAGGGCATCGGTATTTTTTAGTAGGAATGACCTTTTTATTACAATTAGGACAAAAAACAGTCATCTGTTCAACCCTATTTCTTAAGATTTTCCTTGTTTTATCTCGGTCTTTAGGGTATGTAAAATAGACTAAGGTGAAGAAAATTAAACAAAAAGTCCAAGGAACGGCAGTAGATAATGCCATTGCCTTTGCTAATGCATCTATGTTTTGTTGTCTTTGAGCAAAAGTTAAAGAGTCAATTCCATTCGCCCCAGGAGAAATATATCCAAACAATTTCTCTGCTAAATAGCCAACAATTAATGTTCCAGAAGCAGCAACACTTCCTTCGAAGAGTCGATCCAGAGAATAAAGAGTACTTCTCGCTTCAGGTTCTATGATTTCTCCAAAAATAGGATTATTAGTTGCAGGAGCAACCCAACTAATCATAAATCCAGTAAAGATACCTACTAACAGATAAGCCCACATATAATCAGTGCTTCTAGGGATTAACAAAAATAATATGAGACTCAAAGGAATTCCTGAGAAAACACTTATTTGCGCTACAATTAGTCTTCCCTTATTAGGATCCCAAGAAGCAGCTTTGTCACCTATCCAACCACCAAACAGATTTCCAGCAGCAGCACCCATTGCAATTACTGCAAAAAGTATTGCGGAGGTGAAATCAGAAAAACCAATGTATTGAAACCATAGAATTAGAAAAGCAATTGCATTCCAAGGTATTGATCCGATCATTCCTTGGATTAATATGAACAAGAAAGTCTTATTTGTCAGTATTTTTTTTACTTGAGACCATTGGATAGTATATTGCTCAGAAATATGCTGCGCAAAACCTTTTAGCTCTTTATCCATAGCTCCACGAACTGGATCCTTTGCGAAGATAAGAACTAAGAGGCTAAGAAAAATGCTCATTCCACCAATTGCGAAAAATGCGAATCTCCAGCCAGAAATACCGAAAGGTTTTGTTCCAGACACTGTAGTTGCAAAGATCGTGCCAAAGATTGCTCCTAACACGCCGGTTAGTCCTATCCAGCCAAAGGCCTTGCCTCTTTCACTTTCAGGAAAATAATCTGCAATTAATGAATAAGATGTTGGTACGATCACTGCTAAAGCAAGACCATTTAACGCTCTAAAAATCAATATTTCATGATAACTAGTTGAGAGACCAACTAAAATTGTCAATATTCCCCATAATGCTGAACCAAAAGCCAAGAGTTTTTTTCTGGAATACTTGTCTGATAACCAACCCCAGAAAGGAGTGGAAATTGCTTGTAATAAGGAACGAATTGCAGTAATCATTCCTAATTGAGATGGATTCAACGAAAATTCTTGTTCTAAACTTTTATATACTGAAGGAGCAAGTTGGCCATCTGCAAAATCAATTATATTCGCTAAATTAATTACTACTTGTGTTCCAGTTCTTCCAGGGATGTCTTCGCCTACCTCTTCAGACTTCACAAACAAGGTATAATGTACTAATAGAAAAATTTTGAGTGCCAAAGATGGAAAACAAATTTAAGTTATAAGTTATGTGAACTACCCCTTGCTTAAACGATTGATCCTTGCTTCATAAAGAATACTTGCCCTGAAATCATGTCCTTATACAAAACAACAATAAAATAAGATATGAATTTGTCAGATCCTATTTCCTACCTTTCCGAGGAGGACTTCCAGCCGACAGAGTTAAATGTAGAAATATTGCCCAGAAGCCTTTTGTTCTTTATCCAAACGAGAATTTTCTTTGTTTACACGTGGACGACCAGTCTGTGGATCTTTTCGGAAAGTAATGCCCATGGTTTTAAGAAAACGATTCATGCCGTCTTTTAATGGGAGAGGACGAGTTGCTTGACCTCTAATTCCAGGTACCCCCTCAAACACGATTATTCTATCAGACAAATAAGATTGAAGCATTAAGTCATGTTCAACAATAAAAGCAACAGCATTTTTATGAGCCACTAATCTACGAATTGCTTTTCCAATAGTTACTCTGTCTTCACTGGAAATAAATGCAGATGGCTCATCTAACAGATATATGTCTGCATCTCGAGATATACATAAAGCAATGGCGACTTTTTGTAGTTCCCCTCCTGAAAGAGAGTTTAATTCTTTGTCTTTTAATTTATCTAAACCTAAAGGGCTAACTAATTCCGTCTTCAAGAAAGAATCAGAAAATATCTTTGGGTTGACTTTTCTTAAGGCTATTTCTACTGTCTGAGTAGACTCTGTGCTAATATATTGAGGTTTGTATGATACTTTAAGTTTCTCTTCTTCTATTTGCTCGTTTTCTTCTTGTTTTTTCTTAGAAATCCTTCTTATTGGAAAATCTATTTCAGTTGGTTCCTCTACACCTGCAAGGATTTTTACAAAAGTTGTTTTTCCAATACCGTTTGGACCGAGAATACCGACTATTTCTCCAGAATAGATTTTCCCCTCATCTACTTTTAGTTCGAATGTTTCATATTTTTTAGTCATTGCACCATACTCTATACTTAATTTTCCTGTTGTGCTCATCTCAGTATGGCCCATTGCTTTTTGGAATTTAAGTGGTTCAGACCTAAACCTTACATTTTCAGAGGGTATGTATCCTTCTAGGAATACATTTATTCCTTCTCTAACGCTCATAGGATGAGTTACAACACCATATGCTCCTGCTTCTCCATAGTAAATACTTACATAGTCACTTAAGTAATCAAGAATCGCTAAGTCGTGTTCTACTACAACAATTGTTTTATTTGCTTCCTCTGCTAGTTTTCTTATTCCTTTAGCCATTCTTACTCTTTCACTAACATCTAAATAACTAGTTGGTTCATCAAAAAGATATACGTCTGCGTCTCGGGAGATAGCTGCTGCAATTGCCACCCTCTGAAGTTCTCCTCCACTAAGAACTTTTAATTCACGATCCCACAAATGTTCCAAATTAAAGAATGTCTTAATTTCTTCTATAATACCTCTTTCGTCTGCTTTCTTTAATAATTCTCCAACTTTTCCTTTAACTACTTGAGATAAACGGCTTACTGCTTGTGGTTTATATACGACCTTTAATTGATTGTTTTTAATGGATTCAAAATAATTCTGCAATTCAGAACCCCTGAAATAGTGAATTATTTCGTTCCAATCAGGAGGATTATCCCATCGACCTAAATTCGGAGGAAGTTCACCTGACAATAATTTCAAAGATGTAGATTTACCCGCACCATTTTGACCAACAAGACCCGTTACTTTTCCCTGTCTGGGAACTGGAAGACGATACAACGCGAATTGATTTTCACCATATCTATGAACCAAATCTTTGTCTAATTCAGATGGAAGATTAATGATTTTTATTGCTTTAAAAGGGCACTTCTTTACACATATACCACAACCAGTACAAAGTAATTCACTAATTACTGCTTTTTTCTTATCATCTAAAATGATGCAGTCTTGTCCCATTCTATTTACAGGACAATACTTAATACATGCTAGACCGCAATCTTTACTCTTACAACTATCTCTTAAGACTATTGCGAGTCTTGATACCATTTTCTCCTCTACTCCTTGTTGAGAATTTCTATGTCCAGTATATAATAATGCCTAAATTTGAGAAAGAGAAATAAACTGATAAATATAATATTAATGAGAAATATCTTTTCTAATAATGTTTTTAAAAAAATCTTAAAAAATGGTGCCGCGGGTGGGGCTTGAACCCACGACAACGGGATCTTCAGTCCCGCGCTCTCCCAGCTGAGCTACCGCGGCAATAAGATTTCCATTTTCATTACAAGCCTTTATGATGAAGATTAAAGTATTTTTCGGTGTTATACTATGAGTTTGTTGTTTTTTCGACTGGTTTTAAGATGATTCTTCAACAACTTCGTCAATGTTTAATGGTTTATCAGCGTATTCTCTGTAGTTGGGACTAATTGCCAGATCTACTATACCTGTTCCTAATTTAATTGTTTGCCCAACAATAACATTCTCGACTATTCCTTGTAGTCTTTCTTTTTGGCCGTATATTGCTGCATCAAGTAAG
>JAMOVR010000008.1 GCA_027061945.1 Candidatus Heimdallarchaeota archaeon | reverse complement strand
GATAAACACGTTTTATTATATCTAAGGGCAAATATGCACTCAACGTAATGCCGGGCAAAATGTCAAACACAAAATTTTTGTTATAAAGGCCTTGTACAAAAAATTCTTCATTAGATATTTGGACATTAAATGTAGATTTATATTCTGTACCATTATAAAAAGTACCTACGATAGTCAGTTTATAAATCCCTGTAGTAAATTTGTGTACTCCAGATTCAAAACTTAAATTCTCAGTATTATTAGTCAAGGCTATATTTTCAAGATAAACTGAGAATTGCTTTAAGGGAAGAGTAATCCTCCCCTTAATTCCCGTCGACGTTGTTTTATTTATATTGATGAACACATTTTTCTCTACTGCCACCCCCGTGTCAAAAATTATTGGGGATAATGAAGTATTAATTGAAAAATTGAAAGAATTTATTTCTACATATTCCGCAAATAAACTATCATTATAGTAAATGGTTAATTTATGATTCCCATTACTAAGTTCAAGCGTGATTGGACCAAGGTATTTCTGTATTGTCTCATTATCCACACGATAAAACACCTCACTTGGTCCACCTACAATCATTAGGGGAATTTTTTCTTCAGAATAATACACATTAGGTAATGGACTTAGAATAGAAGGATTTAAGATGACCCTTTTCATCTGAACGGTAATATCTGGAGAAACACCTTTTACTCGGACATGGCCCCATAACGTATTAATACCATAAGAATATTTTACCAAATATTTTCCTTCGGGTATTAATATTTTTAGTAATGGAAGTTTTTCTGTAAGTACGAATGAAGAATCAATTTCATTATAAAACGTAATCGTACCTGTAGTCAACTCTTTATTCCCAGCAATAAAATTAAAACTAACGTCTCGTAAATAAACACCTACACCCATAGCATAAGTCTCATTTTCTTTTAGATTAACAGTAAAACTCTGATAACTATCATCCCTATTTTTAACCAATTCAACAGAAACATTATAAGTCCCGAATACTAATCTAAAGGACGCATATTCACTTGCTTTAACAGTTTTAGACGTAATTATACGTCCACTTTTCTCTCTTATTGTAACCAATACATCATCATCGTTTTTAGTTCCATTTAAAGGATAAAAATAAATTTGTAAAGTATATGCCGAAAAAACTATTTTTTGGAATTCTTCTTTACTTATTACGTTAGTATCAAGTTTAACTTCGATGTGTGAAACGCTTGTAGGACCAACATTAGATAAAGGAATTGCAGAAACCAATGAAACTAAGAATTCATCGTCTAAATAATTATTCGAAGAATAGATTCCTATAACCTTAAAATCGTAGTCAAAGTTTTTTAAAGCTGAAGAAAATGTAAAAGTATCACCAACATCTAAATCTAATAGATGTGCTAAGCGATAGCCTAAAGCAACACCGACAGAATCGTTATTCTGGGGGAGAGTGCCTTTAATAACTTTAAAATCATTAAATTTTGTGAAATTTTGGATGCTTACGCCTCTCCCAATTACAGAGTAACTTTCAGAAGTACCTACTAAAAGTATTTCTGGGCTCATAGCTTCTACGCCGTCAATTTGTTTAATGGTCTCAATCATTGCTAAAGGCACAGAAGAAGTAAATGGGGTAGTGGCCTTTGGGTTACTAATAATAACAACGTTATCTGCTGGTGTGAGAAAATCACTAGTTGACTTAGAAATTCCCAATAATAATGCCATTGAGGCACCCATAATTGCTGCAGACAATAGAATCGCCAAGATTAGTAAAGTAATACGTTTTCGAGGTAAAACAGATGGAACAAAATATTTTCTAACTACACTACTCATCTTATCACTCCTGCCTCCCGCTGATAAGCAGCAACCAATCCAGGATAAATACCGGCTACTAAAGAAATGGAGATACTAAACAAGATTATCTGCCAAAATAGAGTCATAGAAATAGAACTTAGAAAATAAGGAACACCAAATATCCCCGCAGCCATCGCAATAGCACCATTCGCGCCTAAAAGCCCGATAATAACTCCAGTAAAACCCCCAAAAAGTCCCGAAAGAATAATCTGCCCATAATATAAGAAAAAGATTTGTGCTTTAGAGAAACCTAAAGACTTGAAAATCATTATTTCATATTCTGATTCTTTTACGAGTGTGTAAAAAGTATATCCCACTGAGAGAATTGCTAAAACTCCAAAAGCAAGCTCAAAAACCCATAGTACGCGTAGTACTTCGTCAAAAGTGGCTACGAAGTATTTCTCTGCCCCAGATTTTTGCTCAATTTTTAGTCCATTAAGTTCCTCGGTCATTAAAGAAGCATATTTACCTGCTTCTTTCGAAGATGCAAATTTCAATTTAATTTGGTTAAAAGAATATTCTTTCCCTGGCATAGTAAAATTATAAGCATAAAAAAGATAGTTTAAAACCCATGAAGGATTTCTCAAAATATTATTTACTTGCTTAAATTCATAGGATACACCAGTATCAGAATAAAAACTAATTAGATCGCCTGATGTGATACCCATAAATGAAGCTAATGATTTTCCTACTGCAACTACAGAAGTACCGTTAGGATAATTTAAACCAAAATATTCGTCGAATAGGGACGTATCAATCAATATTAATTTACAGAATAATTTCCCATTTACAGACAAGACAGTTACGGTACTTATATTCATTTTTAATATTTTAACATGTGATAACTCATATTTTACTAAGAAATGATCTATTTCTTGAACCTGTTGATCAGTAATAACTTCACCCATAGAAGGTTTAATAGTAATTTCCGGTGAGGAGGGGATTAATGCCCCTAATAATTCTGTCTGCGTAGAAAAACCATTCATTATTCCAACGCTCGCTACGAATAACATAGTACCGACAGAAACGACTAGGATTGCTTGGAAAGTGCGTTTATGATTATAAATGAAATATTTCAGTACCATTGAGAGAAGCATATTGCCCAACGAACCATTTTTTCAAGACTTAATTAACTTTACTTACTAACTCATGTTTTTTAAGTTAAGAATTAAGTTAGGAATTAAGATCAAGTAATTTCAGTTAAAATGATTTATTACGTCTTTACTTTAATTAGTTATAAAAATGAGGCCTTTTTCAAACAATTTGATAAATATGAAAATAGCAGTACCCGTGCTAGTAAAAGAGCCCATAGAAGAATCTGTTCTTTTTGGGCACTTTGGTAGAGCTGAGCACTATGCATTATTAGACATTGACAACAAAACTTTCGAGATTATTGAAAATGCTTCAGACCACTTTGGCGGTATAATGAGCCCACCAGATTTCTTAGCAAATCATGGTGTAGAAATGGTTTTGGTAGAAGCAATGGGCGAAAAAGCTTTTCAAAGATTCAATGAATTAGGAATCAAAGTAGTTAAACCCAAAAAAGAACTTAGCACTATAAAAGAGTTACTCGAAAATCCATATGAATGGATAGAGATACAGGCTGCAGAAGAACTAAAAAGCCATGAGCACGGAAAACATCATCATGATAATCATCATGATTGCGAAAAATAGTGAGATACCCCCCGCTTTCACAATTCTTCATGCTTCATGCCAATAGATTTAAATAAATCGAAAAGCGGAAAGTTAAGCGTTAATAATAGACAAATCATTCAAAAAACTTTTTTGCTTCAGGGAATTCCTTTAAAACACGCTCTTTTATGTGTTCAACGATTTCATCAGGAATTGTGGAGGTAATGACTTCAATTAATTCTTCATCACTCGCACCGGTCTCAATTAAGTTTTTAATTATGAAGAAATAAGTATCTTCCTCGGTATATTCCTTACTTTCTTCCTCCCTTGCTAAAGCAATATATTCATGATATAATTGAATGTCAGTTACAAGTTCGCTATTTTCTATTTCAGATCCTAATGACTCAAAGATAAGAGACGCTTCTTCTTGTCTTTCCAAAACGACTAATGCTAATGCTTTTATTAATAGCCCTTTTAGACGATACTGAGAATAACCCGTTAGATTCACTATTTCTTCCATGTTCTCAGCAACGCGAAGAGCATTTTCTGCTTTTTTATAGTCATTATTATGAAGAGCCATTTTAAGGTAAAGCTGTCCCAGATAATAATAAGCCACTAACTTAAGATTAAACATCCTAAAGTCATTGACCATTTGTATTACTTGAAGTAAGTTTTTTTCAGCAACTTGCCAATTATTTTTGGAATATGCCTCCATAGCGGAGATCAGTGGTTCGATAAAACTAGAAAAAGAATCTTTGAAAATCTTGTTTTCGATAGATTGCTTAATCTGTTCTAAAACCTCAAATTTTCCAAGTTCCACGGCAGCTAACGATGTATAAACAATAATTTGTGTTACAAAAAAGGGATAAGCAATTATTTGAGACAAATATTTCTCATGCTTGAAAAATAGCTCTAAGCTCTCTTCTAGCTTTCTTAATTCATAGTATACTGCTAGTTGAAGATTTAAAAGATAAATATGCTGGATAATACTTTTAATACCTTGAATCTCTCCTAACGCGAGCTCTAAGTAAACCTGTGCTTGATACGCTTTTCCCCTAACTAACGCATATTCCGCTGCTACACAATAGACATCTACGTATGACTGAGAATTACCAAATCCGCGGGATATATAATAAAAAGCTTGTTTTAAATCAGAACAAGCCTCTTTTTGCTTACCATTTTTAATTTCTATCAATGCTTTCGTTGATAGAAATCTTGATCTCCTAAATAAAGCAACATCTTCTGGGAGCAAAGAAAACACTTCTTCAATTAATTCGTAGGCAATACTATTTTGATTTGTTAATATATCAATTCTTGAAGCCTTTTCAAGAATACAAGCAGCAATATAGTTTAAAGAATGTTTCTCAAAAATTGTTTTTGCTCTTAAATAGTTGTTTAAAGCCTTGTTAAATTTTCCTTTCAAATTATTCAGAATAGCTTCAATTTCAAATTGAAGACCTTTTATAATTTCGCTATCATTTTTTTTAGAAAACTCAATTAAAAATTCCTTGTATTTTTCTAAGTTCTCAATATCCATCAAGTAGAACCACAAATCAATTAGTTCATGGATTGCTTCTAAGAAATATACTTTTTTTTCAATATTATGATAAGTCTGCTTTGAAAAAATAAGGGGTTTTAGGATTTCTTCTCCTTCCTTAGATAAACCAAACAATAACAAAGCTTCCCCTAGTTTAGATAACACTCGTGTTCTTTGGTCTGAAGTTAAATCTTTCTGCGTCAAAATGTCTTGAAGTAATTTGATAGCAAGGTCTCCTCTACCTTTACGAATTAATTCATCTACTGATTTCAGCGTTTCAGTTACCATGGTAAACCCTTTCTTCAAAGATATTTCATTAAACGATTTTGACCTGTGTATCATAGATTAATGGGATTTTTGCCTACACTATTTTCGTCTTCTCCTTTATTTTATGTATTATGGAAAGCCATTCCATATCATGGAAAAAGAGCTTTATTAAAACATAATAAACAGAAATATTCTAAGTCCGTCTAATAATTATTTTATTATAATTAAAATTAAATAAACAAACAAATACGGAAGATTCAAAAGATTAAGTTAAAAAAAGAAGTGATTTTATTAATGATAATTAATTTATTTTTATGTCTCTGTCTCTAAAATTAATTCTTCTTTTTCGGGATCCATAACAGTTATTTCTTCCTCTAAGACGCCATAAACTTTGGTAAATCTTTGAAATACTGTTATAACTACTAAAAGTAAGTACAGTACCAACATAAAAGCGAAACCGGTTTCATGACTAGGCCATAAATAACCGACAATACTCATGGCTACTACGAATAGCATGCGGTCTCCTCTTTCCATTATGCCAATACCTCGAAGGTCTACGCCTAAACTTTCCCCACGGGCACGTAAATAGGAAATAAGTAGATTCATGGATAATGCAATAATTCCAATGTATTGATACCATATATTCGTGAAACTGACTACAATACCTGCGAATATTGCTACTTCACCCAATCGATCCACAACACTGTCTAAGAATGCACCTTTTTTAGATGCTTTTTTTGTCATTCTAGCTACTGCGCCATCTAGCCCATCCATGGCTCCAGCCAGTATGACAAATAATCCACCCCAGCCATAATGGTGGGTCATATAGAAATATCCAGCTAATAATGAGAAAACGAAACCTGTTATTGTGATATGATTTGGGCTTATTTTCAATTTGATCAGCACTTTCGCAAAAGGCGTAGCCAGGTTCCCGAGCCAAGGACGGACTCTTTCCATCATAAATACAACCTCTCTTCCAAATAATTAATGATAAAACAAGTATATAGTTTTTTCATTGTAAAACAATTAATTCAATAAATACTTTTAATCTCGTTTATTAGAAGCTAGAAATCTTGTCTTGCCATTCAACAATGTAGTCTCTCAACATTGAGAATGCTTCTTTAATATTCATTCCTGTTTTAGCACTCGTTTCTATATAGCCAATTTGGAACTCATCACCAAACCGTTCTCTTAATTTTTCTACGTATTTCATAGCCTCTTCTCTAGAAACAGATTTTCCTTCCTCGTAAAGATCCATTTTGTTGGCGACAATAATCATTGGAACTCCTTCGGTTCTGGTGTTTTTAACTAATTCGTTAATCCAAAAATCAAGATTCTTCAGTGTTTCTGGCCTAGAGACGTCAAAAACAACCAGAGCCCCGAAAGCGCCTTGATAGAATAGTGGTCTAACGTTAGTAAATTTTGGTTGACCAGCTAAGTCCCAAATGGCGTATTTGTACAGAGTGTCGCCTACTTTTTCGCTGTAGTAGGCGAAGTCAGCTCCCACGGTGTTTAGATATTCGGATTTGAATCCTTGCCCCATGTATCTTTTCCGAATGCTGGTCTTACCTACTGCACCATCTCCAATCAGTACGATCTTAAAGACGAATGTTCTTTCTACTTTTACAGCCAAATTTTTCACCTTTTTTTATCGGGGCACATATCATCGAAGCTACTGCGATTATACGTTTGTGATCACTCTTTTTAATTCTTTTTTGTTTCGGCATCAATAACTTATCAGAACTACTATTTCTTTGTTTCCCATGATTGAACAGAAAAAAACAATTAGAAAAAATAAATTAAGTAAATAAAAACAAAGAATTAGATTACATACTCCGATTTCATAATTTCTCTAAGAACACTAGTTGCATATTGTCCTTTTCTCAAGTCAAAACGGATCACATAATAATTTTTGTCATCAGAAAAAGACACATGACTCTTACGAGGAATAAGAAATAAATCTCTAAAAATACGGCGGATAAATATTTTAGTTTCGGGGGGGGGATTGATATCTTTTATATCTAAGCCATATTGGGAAAGAATTTCTTGATATATCTTTCTTGCTTCTCCGTGAATATTTTTCTTACCACCAGGTATTGGTGCTAATACCATTCCTGTTTCTTCTCCTCTTGTTTCACCGGGTATTGGTTTAAAAGGGTCATTTTCCATTCGAATAGACAGATACTGATTGAAAATAAAAGACTGAAAAGCATATACTTGAAGATGTAACAAGCGTTCAGGCAACTGTTTTAATGCCCCTAAAAAATCGTTAGGATGGTTGTCCAAAAAGTAAAGCACTTTTTTTTCTAATATGCGTTTATTAGGTAATAAATCTGCAATTTCTCTTGGAGATGCGGTGCCATTCAAATACATTTCTCTTATCTTTTTAATTTCTTCCTCTTCGGTCCCAGTCGTGTCTCCTATGAAAATTCTTACTGCCTCTTCATAATTACCTTTTATTAAAGCTAAACCCACCAAGTGAGAAATAGGGCGTTTTTCACCGAAACGCTGGATGCCATAATAATTTGGCTTAGGAGTTGACAAGCGATCTAACAAATTTTCTGGGATCGTTTCAGGGTCTCTAACAGTGATTTTAAAGCGATTACCAAGTAAGTCCCCAATGTATACTTGGTCAATTTTTCTTTGCCATCCAAAAATAGTGATTATTCCTCCTAATAATTCGATTGGTTCTTTAGGTAATGGTTTATTAGGAAGCCAAAGACTAATTCTCTGAGAAGTTACTGCTACAGTATCCTTAATTCCAGCTAATCCTATGTCCTTATTTCCAATTTTAAAGTATTTTTCTACTGCACGTTCCATAGTAAAATGATCAACTAGTCTTTTTCGTATTATAGCATGTACAAAAAGCCCAGGCCTCCCTGGAAGCTCTATTTTTTCGAGGGGGTCTAAAGGAGCCACAAGTTCTTTAGTTATTAGTTCTTGGACTACAAAGTCTTCGGGGTATTTCTTTAAAATACCTTTAGTTCCTGGTTGATCGTCCCAATAATATTTTATTCCAATTCTTCGTTCTAAAAGGGAGGCAAGTTTCACAAAAAAATCTTAAAAAAAAGAGCTTTAAATCATTCTTTGGTTGCCCTTGTTTTTACTACATGTTTTAAAATCACATGAGTAACTGTCCGTTCAACCCCTTTTATTTCACGGATCCTAGCAATTATGGGTTGCATTTCCTCAGGGGCATCGGTTGATAGAGTAACTACTAAGTCAGTTTCTCCTGTGACCTCCCATCCTTCAGAAATATCATTCATGTCCATAATCTTTTCTAAGATTTTATCAGGATTTGCTCCTTCTTTCAAGTAAATAAAGATTAAAGCATTAATACCCTTTGCAGTCTCATTTACTTCTATAGTATATTTTTTAATTATCCCTTTTTCTTCAAGACGCTTAATCCTTTTTCTGATAGCTCCTTCAGTTAGGCCAAGCATTCTTGCTATTTCAGTATTTTTTAAACGTGCGTTTTGTTTAAGAATTTTAATGATTTCTTTATCTGTGGAGTCTAATTGTTCGCTTTTTGTGGGCAAGACATCACCTTTGGAAATATTTTGTGAGAAACTTATATCTGAAATTCAGGAAGTTGAAACGTTGTTTATCCATAGTTTGTTTTCATCATATTTATTGTTTTAATTCAGCTATTTCTTTCATTATTTTTTCTATCACTTCTTGTCTCCATTCTTGCTGAGTAGGGGCTTGACCCAAGTTTCTTTCAAACACATGTTTAATTGCCTCTCTATCTGAAAAGAAGTGATTATATTCTACTGGATAAAATATCGCAATCATCAGATAGGTGTTTCCATGCATTCTTGGGTCTTTGAATTGGGGATTTATCGCCATAGTTCCATAAACAATTGCATTCCAATTTTTCACTTCAGCAACGGGAAACGGTCCGAATACGCCAGTAGTATATGTCTCTCCTTGACCCATAATGGAAAAATAGAACATCCCGGACTTAAAGACAACAGTATATGGAAGCAATTCTGGATTAATTGTTATTTGTAATTCTGGGCCCATATCAGTAAGTTCAAAAACACCAACCAATATTTTACTTAGGTCAAGAGTTGCTTCTGCCCTGGGGGAAAGTCTAGTTGTCAAATTTTTTGCTTTTTCGATCCATTTTTGTCCTTCTAAACCTTCAGAAACAAATAATTGTTTTATGAAGTCCGTGTCTTCGACGTTATTTTTCAAAGAAAAGGTCTGAATCGCATCTCTCAACAACCCTTCTGCTAATTCCTCACCTAAATGCTTGGAAAGATTGTCATAAAGACCAACTAACTTGTTGTCTTTAACAATTTCTCGAGGATTAACATTTTCATTCCAATATACTATAAACTTCATTCCCCCCACAAATTCATAGTCCTGAATAATGCCATTATTTTTCAGACCAGACAAGTATTCTTCTAATGCCTTCTTAACTAAGGGAGACAAATCTCCAGAAGCATGCTTCATTATTTCTTCTAAGAATTCGTCAAAAGGGGAAAAACGACTTGATGCAACTGTTTTTTGTTCTTCACCGTAAAGCTCGTTTGCAATCCTATTTATGAGCGCCAACAAACTTTCCTTTTTAACTGGCTTGTGAATGAAGTCTTTTGCGCCTTTTCTTAGCGCCGCTAGAATCACGCTGTCTTCACCAAGGCCAGACAAGATAACGATTTTCGTACGGGGATATGCAGACTGAATGTAAGCCATTATCTCCAGCCCGTCCTTGTCAGGAAGAATAAGGTCTAATAATACCACATCTGGAACAAAACCACTATTTAAAATAGTTAGTAATTCTTCCGCAGAACTGGCTGACTTGATCTGTTTAATACCCCCTTGAACAAGATAGGATTCAATCACACGGCGAATAAAATTAGAGTCATCGACAACAATAACCTTAAGATGTTCTAAGGGGTTCATCAATATCAAAATGCGATTCTACTTGAATGCTTAAATCAATTCCTCTTACGAACGATTTTCGTAAATAAAAAAACATGAAAAAGATGATAAAAAACTTTAAGTTACGAACTCGGTAACTCTTATATCTTGATCGGATAACGCAAAAACACCACGGAAATAAGTAGCTGGGACTTTTTTCATCTCCAAAAAGATCTTTACACCAACGACTTCTAACACACTAGATATAATATCATGCAACTCTTTTGGAGACTTGTTGGTAACAATTTCCATTTCCAGGCCTTTGTTAAGATTAGCTTTTTGGTTTTTAGTTATGTCCGGATTTAATTTAACAAATTCCACGTGATCTCTTAAGTCCTTCAAAACCATGAAAGCACGGATATTCTTTAATTCATAGCTCTCTTCGAATAATACATGGATTTTGTATCGCCTAGCCATGGTTGGTGCAATTTTAGCAATGAAAGCAATGCCACCCATTAAAGACTTCACATCTAAGCCATCTTCAGACTCACCTGCAACTAGGTTCGCCCTTAATTTCTGTAAATATCCCATTACCTCATTTATTAAAGCATGAAAACTAGGTAATTCATGAATATTCTTATAAGTTGATGTTAACGCTTCCAATTGCTTCATTAACATACTAGTATTTTTTAAACCTACCGTGGCTGAAGAACTGGCTAATGTGTGAGCTGCTCTGTGAATGTCTTCTAATTTTTTCTCGCCTTCAGAAGTTCCAAATAGCAATTCCCGATATGCAGAGTAAAGAATCCCTTGCACTTGATCTATTTCCTCAATAAACGCATCAAGGGTACCTTGCATGAGTACCTTTCACCAGTCTTTGATTGGTTGACTTCCTTTAAAGGTTTAGCCCAAAAAAAATGGTCTAAGAAATAAACAATAAAAATATCCTTGAAAAAAGAAATAAAAATGTCTAATTAAAAACGGAAAAACAATAAAAAACATTAGAAAAAGTAAATAACCTAAAATAATTTCAACATAATTTTTTATGATTTTATTACTTAAGAAAAGTGATGTTAAAAATTGTGTTATTTGGTAAGCTCATAAAAAAAGCAGAAAAAAAAGAACCAGGGAAAGGGACAACATGGATTTCAATAGAAAAACAAAAGACAATAGGAGAAGTAATTAAAAGTTTGAATATTGCTTTAGATGTGGTTGGTGACATATTCTTAGATTTTAAACCAGCAACAATCACAGACAAAGTCACACCTAAAAACAAAAGATTAGCCATATTCCCTAAAGAAAATCATTTTCCTTGGATAAATATTTATTAAATCAGAAGTAAGTATAGTATTACAATACTACAAGTCAATAAAAAATCATGAAAATTATTATAAGATCATAATAAAACAATGATTTAATAGACATTTACCTTAGAAAGAGTTTATATCGTCTAAATCAAATTAGGGTAATGATAAGGTAAATGACTTATACCTTATTAACAATAAATTTAACATTACCAAGACCAAGCAGGAAAAAAAGCTCCTTCCAGACAATAAAGAAACAGGCATGAGAAAAAAGCATGGATTTTCGTTAATAGAAAACAATAACAAATTAAAAAACAAGAAGGAGAAAAAAAATGATGACGTTTTCGGGGCAAATTTTATCAATAAACAAAAACCCAGGGAAGAGAGGGATGGTTTACAGACTAAACTATATTAATAATTTAGTAACTAAATTACACAGAGTACTTGAAATTTAAGGTAAGGTGTGTATAGAAAATGGCTGAACTAGATGCCTCAATTAAAGAAAAGATAATTAACGACGTAAAACAACATTTAGGACTCGACAAAGATCCAATAAGTTTTGAGTATGTAGAAGCAATGGACATGGTAACTTTGAAATTCTCCGATGCAGACAGCACGACGTCAGAAGAAACAGAGATCAACGGGCACTTAGCAGTTGTAGAAAAAGCAGGAGACGAAATAGTTGAAGTCGCGTACATGGGCGTAAGTAATCTGTTAAGTTCGTAAACACCACAGGAAATAAAAAACTAAAAACATCGTCAAAACAAAAAATTTAATTCTATTGGCGGGAATCTTCTTCTTTCTTTAGGAGATGATAGGGGATGAAAGGAGATAGAATTAATAAATTGTATAGAGATAATTGATACAACAAGTCATGTATTAATTATAAATTAAATTATGGTATAAACAAATCTCACATTCCGCATACTATGTTTACTATACTATCATTTACTTTTTGAGTTAAACAAGAAGAAAAAAGAAGAGATAGAGTATTCAAGTACACTATATTGTTAGGAAGCAAACGGAGACTATATTATTTCCTTTAACTTTCTCTGCGGGAAATCCTCTCCCTTCCGAAAGGGAGGGGATGAAAGCCGAACATCATATGTTTTTTTGTATATGTTTTTCTTGCAGGGCTGAGACGGCCCGTAGCGCCTGTGGAGAGAGTCTCCTCTGTGAAGCAGGAAGCACCTCGCAAAAGCAAGGGGTAGTTCACGAATAATTAATGACCTTAATTTTTATTACATGTTTTTATGTACCCATTCCCACATTTGTTCTATTTTTGATTCTAAATTAGCTGGATTTGCCAAAAAGGCGTCTAAATTACTAAACAGTGGGAACTGTTTTTTCATAGGATCTGCAGGTTTAATGAAAATTTTTGTTCTTTCTCTGTTTTGTTCAATTAATGCATATAATAGATAATAACAAAGTCTTTTTTCGAATTGTGGTCGCCAATTGTCAATATCTTCTTTCTCAAGATTTGCTAATGAAGAGTCTTTAATTAGCTTCTTATAAACATAGTAATAGACCGTTAATGGGATGGTTAAATAGTCATCTATTGAACGGATATTTGCCAGAAAGGGATCATCTTTTTCTTTTAGCTTTCTTAACGCTTTAAGTAATGGGTTTCTAATTTTCAATGGCTCAAATAAAGATTTAAGCGTTGAATGAGAAACAGAAACTAAGTTAATTAGAATCCGTATTAGTGTATCTATTGGAAATTCATCTAAAACAGGAGATTCTTTGAATGGAGATGTCACACTGTAGCTAAGCTCTTTGGAAGACACTGTTATTAAAAAAGGATATGGATTTGACTTGTCAATAAATAGAACACCAATTTTTCCTATTTCACCAACAGAAGCGACTCCTTCATCACTAATTGCTTTTCTTAGTCTTTTAATGGTCTCTTCTCCTAAGGTATTGAACATTTCTTTCTGTTTATGGGTAAAACTTAAAGTCAAGCGTCTTAATTTGCTAGAATATCTTGATTCTGGGCCATATCTGTTAAGAAAGTCTAGTAATGCTAGTAATTCTATTCCATCTTTACCATGTTCTAAAGGATATACCGCTATTTTTTCAGATAAACTAGTTAATTCTTTTATTGCTTGACGAGCTATTTCTGGACCGATTAAGTCAGAATGCTCTTCTATTACCCCTACCAGTTCTTTAGTAGATTTTTTAGCGATTAGCTCATTAAACGCTTCTTGTATACCAAGCCCACTAGTCAATCCTAACGCTTGTGAACCTCTCTTCTCGATTATTGTTTTCAAAGCGATTTCTAACGCTGTATTATCCTTCTCAAAAAACGAGCTGAAACGGGAATAGACCATATCTAAAACAAGATTTTTAGTTCCTGAGAATAACTCCATTTCACAACCCGTACTTACATCTTCAGGATTAAAAATTAATAAATTAAGTTTTTGTTCTTGAGGCTCAATTACTTGTTTTCCCTCTTTTCTAAAGAAACGAATAGAGCCTGTTCCTAACATAACAAAATAGTCGTTTTCATTATCATTTTCTCGAGGAATAATTCTAACTCCTTCATCCAAAAAATTAAGAAATTCTACTATAACATCAAAGTTATCTAACATTTCGTTACTTGGAGGATTATCATAACACGCTTCTAAATGGAATTTAGATACACTACTAGGTAGAGAAATATTTTCTAACCTTGAAAATTTTAGCTGATCGAGTATTCTGTTTTCACCCATCATCGAACGTTGCTGGACGTAGCTTTCCGGTTTCTTGGCATTTGGAGGAGAAACCATTTTTGGCATTTCAGGAGTATTAGGAACAGAAGGTACCTCTGGTTGTTCTTTAGGTTTAATTGGTATACTACTTGAAGGAGAAGAAGATTTCGAAGGTGATGGAGAAGAAAAAGAAGAGAAATTATCATAACGTACTTGATATTGTTGTTGATGCATCCATATATTCTTTTCTCTTTCTCTTTTTCTTTTCCATTCTTCTAATTCTTGAGAAATTTTTCTTTTTGCAATTATGGAGACGGAACCTGAAGAAGTAAATGGACGTTCTAATGACACTAAAGCTTGCTCAATTACTGAAATAATCTCATTCTCGTTTTCTAATAATTCGTCTTTACTTATTCCTAAGCCAAATTCATCAATTATTTCAAGTAGGTCTTCCATCGAGATTCTTAATTTATCAACAAGGCCAGTACTTTTTTCTTCATAACGTACTTGATATTTTTTCATTCTTTCTTTCTGTTTTTCTTGCAAAAGTCCCTGGTCTCTATACTCCTCAAAAACACGGACGACTGCTCGATTAAAAAGAATGCCTGATCTTTGGCCAGAACGTTTTACAGCTTCATTTAGAATTTGGATTATTTGCTCATCATTCAAGTCGGGATCTGTACGATTTCTAGCATTTTCTATGTCGTCACGTGACCATTCAAAGTCCATTGTTAAAAAATAACTTTTGACTATATATTAGTCTTGTAATAGGTTGTTTCCACTTTTTTAAATTTTTAACTTTATCGACGGGAAGAAGTTTCCTTCTGGAAAGCAGAAAGAAGATGAGAAGTGACAATTCCATATTGCTTATTTGAGCATATTGAGGAGGATTAGGGTAAACTCATCTAAGAGGATCTATAAAAGAAAAGGCTATCCTTTAGAGTATTTCTTACAAAAAAGTAGCTCTGAATCAAATATTCTTAATGAAGCACCTTGTGAAGATAAAGTATAATTCACGGAAGCTAATGTTTGCATATTACTTTCCATTGTGATTAAATAATTAGTGAAATTTGCTTTTAAGGATAGCCAATATAATACTACATCTGACACAATAGCAATCGAAGCAGATGAGACATGACTTAAATCATCCGTAGTTTTATGCCATTCAGAATAATCAAAATCTATGAGATCAATACTAGGAATCCCAATATCTAAAAAAGGTCTATGATCATCAATTAGCCAATAACCATCTTGATTTGTAAAAAACTGTGAAAAACCGAGAAGTCGAGCGATTATCCAAAATTCTTGATTTAAATAAATTGTACTAAAGCGTTCTTGTTTGAGATTTAAGTAAATATCTCCAATCATGTCTAATAATATAAAAGCCTTAGTTCTTTCTATTTCTGTTTGATTCATGTTAGACGCGTAATAAGTTGAGCCCACAATCCATTCCCAGTTATTTAGTCCTCCTTGATCTTCTGCGTCAAAAAAAACAAATACTAAGGAGGTATTTAGCATTTTCCACCGGGTTTCTTGTTTTAACCAATTAATAATTGATAAAAGTCCTGCTACGCCGGAAGCACCGTCATTCGCACCGGGGACCGGGCGAGTTGATGGTTCAGAAGTTGCTTGAGCTCTAGTATCGTAATGAGCACCAAGAATTATTTGTTGATAATTATTAATATTAGGAGGAGTAATCCTTACAATGAGGTTCGAAACGTTTACACCATGATAAGTAAAGTTTTGAAAAACTACTGGAAATGGTGATGCCTCTTTTTTGATAAATGATCTAACTTTTTCTATGTCTTGTGTGCCAGGAATTCTGTAACCCGCGTTTACTTGCTCATAGAGGTAGTAATCTATATTAGATACTGACACCGTCCAGAAAGGTAATGAAATGTTATCATCAACTATGATTTTAGTTTCTTCAATGGTTGTTTTACTATTAATAACCGGCAAGACAGATATAATTAAAATAAAAATGATGCTCATTACTAGTATATTCGCACCAATCGCAATTAGATAAGATTTCCATTTTTTCTGAACCAATTATTCACACCTTTCTCCGGCTCATAACGTTAAACAACCAAGGTACAGTTATACCAGCAATAGCAATGCTACCAAGTAATATAGGTAACAACCACGTATTTGGACTGAAAATTGCAAAAATGCCTAATATAACTGTTGCAATTGGACCTTTAGGATGTCCGATAAACGTTGCTACTCCCGCCCATAAAGAGGCAGCTCCAAAAATTAAGGAATAAATACCTAAAACGGGGTCTACACCCATTAAAACACCGAAACTAACTAATAGCAAAAAGCCGTGAAAACCTATTGCGAGACCTGCTATACGATGTTCTGGTGGAACAACTTTTTTTACACGATTCTCTTTTTTAACGGGTCTTTTTTCGAGGCGGTCAATAACATCTAAGTATGTATCATTTTCCGAGATTATCATTCTACCACAAGCAGGACACTCTTTTGCTCCTTTTGGAATAACTGCATTACACGCTGGACAACGAAGTTCTTTTTCAGACATTTAAATTATTGTTTTTTTACGCATTAAAAACCTCTTTGATAAAATAAAAAAAATGATGGACATTATACCAAAACATTTACTCGAAAATAATTAAAACAATCTAAACAATCGGTAATTGGGCTAAATGAAGGATATATTTCGAAGAAAAATTAGCGGAGAATATCGCCATTTTAAGAATGGATCCTATCATAACGTGAAAGAACAATTTGTTATTCATCAAGATTCAGAAGGGACAACTACAAAAGCAAAACTAGTGAAAGAGACTAAACCAAAAATGGAAGCAGAGCTTTTGTTCCTGTCATCATGGCAAGGAAATCCGATTGGCGGAAGATTAATAGTTGTTAGAGAAGGGAAAAAACAAGGAACATATTTTAGAGTTGGAAAAAATTTGTTTTATACATGGTCAGGTAAAGAAGATGACCCATTAAGTTTCCCCATAGATTGCCCATACATAGTTACTTCGACATTTCTTTCTATTAGAAATCATTTTGTTACTATGTTAAAACATGAAGGATTAGAACAATTTGTACGCCCAACAATATGGCTATCAACAGGTTCTAACAACATTCATCCTTCAACACCGGTGAGACTTGATGGTAGACTTTCTAAATTAGACGAGACAAGACAAGGAAAACTAACAAAAACGTTAGAAGAAAAATATTTAATTGAGATTTTTACTCAATCACCATTTCCTGCAAAAAAGCATGTATTTTGGTTTTCACCACAACTAGATATAATAACGGAATGGAACTTTTTTGTTCAGAACATCGAAACTACTTATGTTTTAGAAAAACTAGTAGTCGAAAAAAGCGAGAATTGATAATTTCACTTTATCGGCGTGAAGTCCCCTTCTACAAGGTGGGGGATGAAATTAAAGCCGATACGAACACTCTTTTATAGTTGTGCCTTACTATTGATAACTTTGAAATATGACTTAAACAAGGTCCGCATTCACTATATTATATTCGCTATATTACCACCTAATATTTGTTGTAAAATACAGAAGAAAGGTCATCACTTTCAATAGCTAGTATTCTCACCGCGATATCTAAGATCTTTCTTATTT
>JAMOVR010000007.1 GCA_027061945.1 Candidatus Heimdallarchaeota archaeon | reverse complement strand
ATCCTTCCAGATGGTTCCTTTTATTTTGAAGATTATGGAGCCGGGGTTTTACAAGTTCTTTGTGATGAAAATTGTCAAAAAGATTTAGTTGCCCCTATTTTTGAGGTCTATGGTAAAGAATCTTTTTTTCTTGACGTCCCTGTTATGGATTGGCTAAATTTAGCCAGCCTTGGTCAAAATTAACCAGCCATGAAAAGAAAGCTCCTTTTTCTATTTTTGGTCTTCATTTTGGTGGCATGTGCCTCGGAAGAGGAAAAGCTCCGCCAGCGGATAGAGAAGTACTGGTCCTTACGTATAAATGGCCAACTTGCCGAAGCATATAAATACGAGTATCCGCTCTTTCGCAAAAAGGTAGACTTGAATGCCTATATTTCCACGCGGAACAACCCTCTAGCCCGGTATAGGAAAGCCAAAATTTTGGCGCTCTCTTTTCCAGAGAAAGATGTCGCTCAGGTAGAAATGGAATTTGAGATCGAAATTCTCTTCAGCCATGCCAAAAAGCCCTTGGTAACGACTATTAAAAGAAAGGAAAAATGGGTCAAGGTCGATGGAAAATGGTACCATGTCCCTGCCCAATAAAGCATCCAGGGTGGTATTGGTTTTGCTTTACTGTTTTGTGGAAAAATGCTAGGAAGTATGGTGCTACTTTTTTGGTAGCTGAATAGGGTTTACATTCAAAAACTTACTTTTAAGGAGGAGGTTGAATTATGTTGAGAAGGGTTTTGTTGGCGTTTCTGATGGTCGCCTTCTTGGGCTCTATGGCCTGGGCCGTAGAGGTCAACCCAGGGGGCAAGGGTGATGCCTTGATCATGGGCTATTATAACGCCCGCAACGCGTTGACTTATTTCCGCATGGTAAACACTTCAGACATGTTGGTTGTCGCCAAGATGCGCTTTCGTGAAGGTAAGCGTAGTGAAGAAGTGCTTGACTTTGTCGTCTGCATGAGCCCTTATGATGAATTTTCTGTACTTTTGATGGATGGAGGACAAAATGTCCCAGCTAAGCTCTATCGTGGATCTGACATGATTAGCGATAGTGATAGTGTTACGGTACCTGGAACATGGACTGAGGTCTCACTCCGCTATGGAGCTACAGGGGCTGCTCCTACTGTAACCATAGATGATACTAAAGAAGGTTATGTAGAATTTATTGCTCTCTCTGCTGTAGAGGGCCTTGAAAAAATTACTTCTGCTCAATGTAAAGACCTAGCTGAAGTAGGTTACATTACAATCGGTGAAAATACTTACTCCATAGTTGATGCTCCTAATGTGCTTTTTGGTAGTGTAGAGATCGTCAAATTAGACGATGCTCTCCCTATCTTCTCTTATAAAGCTACGGCTCTTATGGATACCACTGATCAAGGATTTACTATCGCTGATGCCACAGGTAAAGACTTACCTCTCTTTGATGATCTTCTTGCCAATGATGGAGGGATTAGCGCGTTGAATGCTGTCTTAGCAAAGAGTGCTTTCTATGGTATGTATGATCTTCGTGCTGATTTAGGTGCTGATACAGACTTTGTTATCACGTTCCCCACCAAAATGGAAACCTGGCAGGCCTCTGGTAAGTCCTATAATCCTCCACTATCTGATATTTGGAGTGTTGTAGTTTCTAACAATCCTTCCGATGCTAATGATCGTATTAATTACTGCGTAACCGTTAAATTTGATGTCTACGATGATAAGGAACAAACTATCGCTCAAACAATAGACTTTTCTCCTTATGAAAAGCAAACCAATACTCTTCCCTATGAAGTCAACTATCTTACTATCGGCGGACCTCCTTCTGTCCTGAATACGTCCCTATCTACAGTGAATATCGAAACGGGTGGATTTAACTTCGGTTGGGTAAAAATTTACTTTGAGAACAATAATGATGACTATGTGCCTGCACTAGGTTATGAACTCCAAACCTGGGTAAATTCTGTACTCAGCCGTATGGTTGAAATGAGTTACGACGCTAATATGGAATAGCCAAATATTTTAGCACAGTCAAAATCAAACGTGTTTTGGATAAAGAAGGGAGGGGTCTCCAAAAGAGACTCCTCCCTTTTTATTTATCCTCCTCCTATTTTAAGCAAGATTAAAATGGAATCGTATACGTTAAAAATTTTAAATTTAAAGATTTTCAAAATAGGCATTTAAATTGCAAAAAACAAAAAATAATTCGAAATATGGGGGTTGGGTTTATGCGTTTCTTGATTATTTTCGCCTTATCTCTTAATTTTCTGTTCTTTTCTATTTCTGGTTGGGCTATAGATTACCCGCCTGGTATCTTTTTAAACAATATCCCTGGCCCTATAGAAATTGATCCTAATAAAGAACCTTTCGTACCTTTATTTCTCCTCTTAGGCTCTTTTGCAGAAAAGGAGGTAGAATTCTTTGTTTGGCGTGAATGGCAAGAAAATACACAAGAAAATACAAATGGAATCATAAGTTCTAGTAAAGAATACTTAGATCAAGATCATACTTGGAAACCATTAGAAGACTATTCTGAACTCGAACCATTTCTGCGAGTCTCTCTTCCCAAATATCTCCAATATAATTGGAGCGAAAAAAGTTTGATCTCTCCTTTCATAGGAGAATTGGCATATCACATACCTCCACAAGGACTTTCTTATGTTCTCCATGTTTGTCTGGATACCGTTGTAGATGGGCTTCCACCTTCCGAAGAAGAACTCTCTTCCTCATTACCAACTGCTGCTTGTGGTGAAACAATAATCCATCTTAAGGCTTCAGCTTCTCTTCCCACTCCTAATAATTCTCAATCTTCCACTCCTTTTACACAAACTTATTTAGATCAAGAATTGAATCTTACTTTTCAAGGAGACTTTAATCCTAATGATGGTTTTCAAATAAGTGTTGATAAAGATAAAAAGGAAAACAGAGAAATTTATGTCCTTTGTTCTGGTCAAATCCCTAAACAATGTTCTGTCTCTAAGGTCTCAGATGATACTTGGCTCTCTCTCTCCACATCTAAGTGTGATGGTTCTAAAATTAGACTCAATATAAATGCAGCTAATCTTTCCGAAGGAAAACATCAGGCTGAAATAAAAATTATTACTTCTTGTGGAGAAAAAAATATTCCTATCGAATTAACCGTTGAACCACCTTCTCCATCTCGCCCCTCATCTCAACAAACCGAACCTCCTTCTAATATTAGTGAGAATCCGCCCTCTAATAATCAGAATCCTCCCCGGCCTACAGGTTCTTTAGAAATAGCCCTAGATGACTCTCAAAAAGGGATCATTATCAATCTGGACGCTGGACAAACCAAAGAGAGAAAAATTACCGTCACCTGCGGAGGTCTTCCTCCACAAACATGTTCTGCTTCTAAAAAAGATGGTGGTTCCTGGCTCCAAGTTTTAGGGTGTGAGGGCTCTGTAGTAACTATAAAAACCTCTGCTTCTGGTCTAATTCCAGGAAAAAGTTATCAAGGGAACGTAAAAGTAAGTACTTCTTGTGGAAGCAGAATCTTTCCTATAACCTTGCAGGTTCAGGGAGCTTGTGAAGGAAATAATATACTTTTAAGACCAGATTCTATTAACATTCAAGTTCAAGAAGGATCTTCTATTCCCAATAAAATTATAGAGGTAAAAGACAATTGTGGCCAAAAACTTCAAATTGAAGAAATTTCTGTAATTCCTACGGAAGCTACGGAATGGCTTACAGCCAAACCTAGTCAAGGTATTTTAACAATTTCTTTTAACACTCAAGATTTATCTATTGGTACTTACAAAGCTAATATAACCATACAAACTGACTTGGGGACTAGTAATCTCCCTATCATTTTAAAAATCCAGGAAAAATCTTCTGTTTCCACACCTTACATCCCTCCCTCTAATCCTTCTCCTTACACTCCTACTAATGTTATTCGACTACAACATCATAAAACTATTGATTTAGATTTTACCCCTGGCGAAGCCAAACTTTTTTCTTTTTATGCAGCTCCTAAAGATTCTATTCCTCTTTCTGTAATGGTTGGAGCCCCTTCTCGCTATTCTGGTGCCCTAACGCATATGTTACTCGTCAATGCTGGTCCTAACTGTTCATCCCCTCCTCCAACTATTTCTCAAATGAAAGATCTTATAGATCAAGTCAAAAAACGTTCAATTCCTTATAGAGGACAAACAAATAATATGCATTGGTATATTAGTGGAGCTCTAGTTAAAAGTATCCGTATTTATGACGAAATGGAAAAGACTTGTTGGTATCTACTAGTTTATAACGATGATAAAATCACCTACCGTAATGTCACGGTAGGGTTTACAGCCCCCATACATTAAAGTAGAGGATATTGGTAGTGGGGAGACAGTTTAATGATCCTGTCTCCCCACACAG
>JAMOVR010000006.1 GCA_027061945.1 Candidatus Heimdallarchaeota archaeon | reverse complement strand
CAATAGTTCAACCACCATTAGATAAAAATCTCTATCAGTCACATAAAGCTATTGAAAATACTAAATATGTAATAAAAGATGGTGGTTCTCTTGTTCTTGTTGCTGAAAATGCTGAGGGTATTGGCACAAAAGCATTTTATAATACTTTAAAGTCTTTTTCCTCTCCTAAAGAAGTTATTGAAACGTTAACCATTGATAACTACCATTTTGGCGATCATAAGGCTTATAAATGGGCTGAAACTGCTGACAGAATAGATTTGTTATATTTAGGCAATTTGGATGAAAACACAATAAATAATGTTTTTATGAGAAAAATTAGTGAAAATGACTTATATTCTTTAATTTATAAATGGTTAGAAATGGGGGAGAATGTCGTTGTAGATGAAATGGGGGGTTATACTACACTATATACAAAAAATAAACTTTCCATAAATTAAATTAAAAACTAGCCCAAACAATACTTATAATTTAGTCATTACTAAATCAAATATTTATGATTTCAATAATTTTAAAGTAAAACAGAATTGAAAAAAAATCAAAGATGACTTTTCTATCTTATGATTTTGTTCATTTTTTCTGATTTTTTAAGAATAATTCATAAATGAACTTTTTGTAGATACACACATGACCTCAATAATTGTAAGATCCCCAGGAGATGTTCCAGTAGAAGAAGTTACTGCGTATGGATCAACCAAAACAACAATTGAGTGGTTGATAACAAAGAAAGACGAAGGTGCTAGCTGTGCATCTATGAGAAGATTTGTAATTCAACCTGGTGGTCAGATTGGTGTTCATCATCATCCATATGAACACGAAATTTACATTATTTCGGGTAGAGGAGAATTAATTGACGAAAATGGTGTTGTTGCTACTGTTAAAGCAGAAGATGTAGTACTTATCCCTCCTGATGTTCACCATGGTTATCGCGTTGTAGGGGATGAGCCGTTAAAGTTTATATGTGTAATACCCCATCCAAAAGATTAAATTATGAAAATAAAAAAAGTTGAAATTTTATATTCTGTTTTTATTGGCAATTAAAGTGATTTCTTCTTCTCTTTCTTTCAACCGCGGAGAATCTTTGGGGTAAATGAATTTAATTTTATGAGGACATATTTTGTAAGTTATTTTATTAGTGCCTAAATCAACAAGTTCCCCATCAACCTCTAAAATAACTGGGTTTTTTGTTTCTAAAATTAGCTCTTCTCCAAAATCAAAAATCAGTTTTTTTGATGGTTCCAATTGGTTTTTGGTGGCTTTATCCATTAATTTTATTATTTCTGTTCTTCTCAAGTCTTTTCCGATAGAAACTGCAAATTTTCTAAATTGTGGTCTTCCATGAGGTGTTAGATAATATCCCCCTGTTGTAGGGCTTAATCCTGTTAATGCTACTGTTAGATTTCCCGTAATTATTTTTTCATTGTCAATAGTAGCTTTAAAAGGAATGTTTTTCCATTTAATTAAATATTTTAAAGCTAATAATGTATATTTCATTTTTCCTTTAATCCAACGCATTTCTCGGTCATAAGAATGTGCTTTGGAAATTCTAGAAACAATTCCTGCACTAGAAACATTTAATGCATAACCTTTGTTTTTATTTGTTGAGGCTTCTATTAATGAAACCCTTAATTCTTTTCCGGTCAATAATGTGTCTAACGCATTTTTAATGTCTCTTTTAAGACCCATTGTTAAAGCATAGTCATTCATATTACCTAACGGAACTAATCCAAAAACAACCTTGTTTTCAAGACCTTCCTTGATTATCGCATTAATTATTGAATTACTTGTACCTTCTCCTCCCACCGCAATCAAATAATTAAATCCCTGTTCTTCTACATACTTAGGAATTTTTTGCATAGCATCATAAGGTGAGCTTGTAACTAATACTTCAATATCTCCAAGCTTATCGAAAAACATGTCTTCATTTTTTTTCCAGATTTTGTAGGCATTTCCGTTCTGCGCGTTAGGATTTATAACAAATAAGTAATTTTTCATTATTCCACCTTTTTACTAATTAATTAGCATTAATTCCACGTAGTGAGCTACTTCTTGTTTTCGCAAGGGTTTCCTGCTTCACAGAGAATACTTGCCCCAAAACTACTTCCTTTATTGTAAGAAATGGTTCGGAGTAGAGGTTTTCTCTCCACAAGTGACGCTGTGGGTGCCCTATCCCTGTCTTTAGGATATCTAAGGAGCGTTGCAATCCCTGTCTGCTCCTTAACCACACAACAGACATACATACAAACACCTTGTCGCTTAATCTTATATTTATTGTTTTAACCTTGACTTTCAACATAGTTTTTCAAAACGTCCAGCATTACTTGTCCAGTTCAGAGGTGGCAAGGAAATAAGCCTATATTTGTGTCCAACGCTACTTTCCATAGTTTTTCTTTACTTCTAGAGATTTTTATGAACTTCACGGGAAGTTATTGTTTTCGATGTGTTAATGTATAGGGGAATATTTAGTTTAGGAGTTACCTTGAACAATATAACATGTGGGCGTGATTTCTGTTTGTTTCTTAGGATAGCTAATATTTTTATTTTTATGTTGGAAGTATTTGAGTGCGGATTTTTCTGGGTCTTCTGCGTATAATATTCTCGATTTCGGGGTTAATCATTTTCCTCCGATTTTTCACTACAAAAATTTGTGGTAATATTGAATATGAGTATACGAGATGGGAGTCTTTATCTAATCCCTGTTTCATAGTTAGTTTGAGTTATTGATGACTATGAAAGATACTATGAGCTATTTATAAAAAATTATTGGCTTCCATCCCCTACCTTGCGGAAGGGGACCTTCATCCGTGATAGAGTTAAAAAGAATCTAATAAATATTCCTTGAAATGGGTTAATAATGGCCCCTTAGAATCCATTGAGCTAAGATCTCCTCTAAAGTTCTCAAGAGTATTTTTGTTTAAATGCTCAAATTTTGCTATAAAACCAGCTAGTGCTTCTCTAAGCTCAAAAGCATTTCTATTAGCAAATAGATATGCTGTTAGATGAACACCCCTTTCAATTATAATTACTACATCTCCTTGATCTATTACTTTTATTTCTTCTTTATTTCCTGATGCAGAGCTCATTGCTGTTGATATCGCAGAAAGTAATGATGAATATAGTAAGTCTTTGTCAGAAGGGTCTTCTACAGAATTACCCATATGCACAGGGATATCTCCTTGCTGAAAAGCATAACTGAATATTGGTGCACCAGTTTCATGTACTAAGAGTAAATAATAGGGTTCTGGCTTGTTTAATCTTTTAGTAACTGTAATTAATTGTAAAACAATTGCTTGTAATCTCTCAATATTTGTTTCCGATAATAAACTGTTTAATAATTCCGTAATTTTATTTTCGTGAAGCTTTTCTGAACGAAGATATCTGCTGATTTCAATGAGAAGAATGAGTAAGTCCGTGATTTGCTGATTTTTTAGCTTTGTAACGTCTAAACTACCTGCTTTTGCAATATAATATGCCCCTTTAATTATAAATTCTGCACCTTGCTTATGTTCATGGGCCCATGCATGTGCCCTTGCAGCATGTGCCATAGTGCTTGCAGAACCAACATAACATTGAAAAGCTAATTCTCTTAATGTTTCCATTTTTTCAGTTAATTGTTCTGCTCTAGCAAAGTTTAACCCTAACTCAAAATATTTTGAAGCACTTGGGAGGTCCCCTATTAAATTGTAATATTGTCCTACTTTAAAACATGCATCACTTGCACTTTCAACAATAGTGTTAGTTGCTAGCATAGTATCAATTGCGGTTTGAAAAGCTAATGCCGCGGAAGAGAAAGCACTTAGCTCCCAAAGAACATTCCCTCTCACTAATAAATAATATACAAGTACAGAAGTTGGGATTTCTCCTTGGTGTAATGTTGAAATCATTTCGTTTGCTTGTTCTATTAACTCCAATTTCTCTTCATTTGTTTCGCTGAATTTAGGTGATAACAATCCAGTAATGAAGAATATATCAACATTTTTCAAATCGTAGTTATTTAGGATATGAGAAATTAATGACATTGTTTCTTTTTCAGCTTCTACTTCATAAAGTAAAAAATATAGTAACGGGACGTAAATCCGACTAATTTTTTCTTCTTCATCCTCCCGCTTCTCTTTATAATCCTGAATAAACATGTCATATATTTGAGGAGTAATTGCAGTAACGTTATAATTCTTCAGGAAATTTCGGAGAAATCTTTCTATTTCTACCATTATATCTCGATAATAGGCTGTAAGAGCTTCCCTTAGTCCTACTTTTTCAGAAAGTGACGACACACATCATCAGTCCCCATTCTACTATATTATATGTTATTGTTCATTATATTATATTATCGAACATTGAAATTATTTTAAACCGTACACATATTTATCCATATATTCTTTTATATTCCTTGCAAGTGTTACGAATGGTAAAGCAACATTTTCACCAGTTTTTGCTGAGGTTTCAAAATAAGGTACTGGTAGTCCTAACCATTTAGACAATTGCTGTGCATATTTTCGCCCCCTCTCTGATGATACTTCGATTTGATCTACTAAATCAAGTTTGTTTGCCACAAGAACAAGAGGTATTTTTTGATGTCTATTATATTCAATTAGTTTTTTAATCCAGTGAGGAAGATCATGAAAAGTACTTTCTCTAGTTACGTCATATACTAATATTGCTCCTTTTGCTCCATCATAATATGTTTTTGTAACTAATTCAAATGATTGTTGTCCTGCTATGTCCCATATCTGCAAAATCATATTTACCGTATTTGAAATAGGGACTTTTATTCTTGAAAAACCAGCTCCCACCGTTACTGGTTCAAATGGGTTGAATGCTGCTCCTAATAGCCGATTACGAAGACTTGTTTTTCCGACCGCTGGGTCCCCAATCATGACGACCTTAGCTACAAGGTCTTTTATTTTGGTTATTGGTGGGCTCACTTGTATCCCTTCTCTTTTACTTATAATCATTTTCTATTTCAATCCCCCAAATATTATTTTTATACTTTATTTGGGGCTTATAATGTGTTAATGCATTGGAAGTATTTGCCGAACGCATTTACCTTTCCATTTTTTTTTCTAATTAAAGTTTTAATATTTTTCCGTTCTTAAACGTAAATGTTGTTTTTTTATGGTTCTGTTAAGTGATTTTTATATAAGCCCCTTATAGTTTTTAGACAAACTTTATTATTATGTATTTCGTAAATTATCTTTTGCTTTCGCCCATAGTGTCTGTGGGGAGAGAACACTACCCCAGATCACATCTTATATCGAGTAATCTTGAGACATGTCCTCTCTAAAAAACCAAAACTCTCCTTGCGAAAGAAATGGCAGTATATTGAACATAATTTACTGAATTTGAGGTTTTTTCACATATTTCATTTTGTTGTAATACATGGTTTATTGTAGTTGTGGGTCTATATTAATGTTATTGGCTCTAATTCCCCACTCTCTCTTCCCAGAAGTAGGGAACTTCACGCTAATAGAGGTAAAGATTTCCCAACTACTGTTCTTTTTTAATGATTTTAGTGAGTTTTTTTTCATCCACAGGAATTATCAATGAATTACCTTCTTTATCAGTAACTATAATTGTGAAAGGCATTTCTCCCTCTAAACATTTTTTTATTAAATCTATTCTTTCTTTAGCGGCAGAAACTATCTCAGGATCTTTCTCAGAAAGAAAGATAGCTATTTTTTCCTCAAAGTGACGTAACAACCCTTCAACATTTTTTATCCATGTCTCTGGCATCATTTGGGGTTCAACTTTTATTCCTATTTCTGGGATTTCAACAACACCTGTTGAAGAACGAACAATTTTAGTATTGAAATCATTTAATGAATCTACTTTATACCTAAACTCCACGGGGTCAGATGATGAAAGATTCCTAAAGTCAGTACTTCTAAGCCCACATTTATCACAGATTATTGAAGTCATGAAAAAGTCCTTGTAATATGGAATATTTAGATTTTTTTGGAATAGTTTAGCATGAGGATTACCACATATTGGGCACTGGATCTCAATTTCTTCTTCCGACATATCTATTTTTATCTCGCAGTTCTTAGTATTATTTTTACTTGTGTGTCAAAAAATTTGTTGTGCAAAAATTTTTAGTTTCCTAGTAGAATTAATAATTTTTCATTTAATATTTTCTTTTTTAATAGAATATGGTATAAGTGAAGATAATCTATGGATCTCTAATTTTTCATTTTTTCCACTAACAACAAAGATAATTGGATCTTCTTTAGCGAATTCGGTCATTACTTGTCTGCATGCGCCACAAGGATAAAGAAAATCTTCTTGATCAGAAATGATTAATATTGCTTTAAATGACAAATCCCCTTCTGAGACCATTTTCTGTATTGCAACCCTTTCTGCACAGTTCGTAAGACCATAGGATGCATTTTCTACATTACAGCCACCGTAAATTTTACCACTTTTACTTAATACTGCACTTCCAACATGTATATTTGAATAAGGAGCATATGCGTTATTCATATATTTTTTTGCTATTTCAAGCATTTCCGAATATTTTAATTGTATCTCTCTATCCATACTTATCTCCGGCGAATTACCACTTGCTTTTTCTAGAGGGCTTAAAATTATTATTAAGGCTAAGAAATATAAAAATCTAAACTAATATTGGAGTGACTAAGTTGTTCTTGCCAGCACTATTTAGATCTAGAAAATCCAAAAACGTGTATTACTGAAAAGTACTATTAAAATTAGTAATGTTGTATAAATTATCACTACTGTAGGTGAAACTTCTTTTCCGGGCAAGTCTTCGTCATAGTACCGCATTAGCCCTGCTCCAGTGGCTGGCATTGGGGCTGAATCCTTCTTTTTCTTTCTTTCACGAATACTCATTGATTGATCATTTTTTTATTCACACATATTAGTTTCGGTAATAAGCTCATTCTTTTTTTAAGTACTCTTTTCTAGGAAAGACTATTTTCCTTGTTTTACCTAAGTATAATTTAAATGAAAAACCGTATAATGATAATTTCCCATCGAGGCGCAAATAATCTAGAACCTGAAAATACGATTCCTGCTTTTATCAAAGCCATTAATCTTGGTGTTGACATGATCGAAATGGATGTAAGGATTACTAAGGATGGAGTCCCTGTTATTTTCCATGATTCAAGCCTGAATAGATTGTTTGGTATTGATCAGAGCATCCATGATTTAAATCTAAAAGAATTCCAAAAATTATATCTAGTTTCAAAAAACAAGGAGAAAATTTTTCTTCCGACTCTTGAGGAAGTTTTATCAACAATTCCAAAAATATCTCTAAATTTAGAATTAAAAGATTTTACTGAAGATTTTTCTTTTGAAAGAAGAGTTATTGAATTAATAACATCTTACGGTTGGGAAGATTACGTATGGTTTGCATCTAAGAGAATACTTGTCCATAAATGGTTACGAGAATATTTTCCATACAAAACGATTCTTCTTCAAAAGAAGCGTGATAACTTTGAGACTTTATGTTTATTAAAAGAAATTGAACCAAATGCTGTTCAAATTAGATCTCAAGGATTGGTTTCTTCCTTTATATCGAAGGTGCATGAATTCAAGATTAATGTTTTTTATTTCTATGCAGATCAGAAAGAAGCATTTGAATTAGCGATTAAAAAAGGTGTAGATGGAATACTTACTAATTTTCCAGATTTAGCAATTAAGTTTATTCGTTTAATTAGACAAAAATAAATAATAACTTTTAGAGGTCTTTATTTTGATAACTTATGAAAGCCATCATACTTTCTGCGGGTCTTGGAACACGTTTATATCCTATTACTTCTGAGATCCCTAAGCCGGGCTTAAAGATTGTTGGGAAAATGATGCTTGAGAGAGCTATTGAATCTGTTATAGATGCAGGAATCCCTCTTAGCGACATTGTAATAGTTATCGGTCCAGAAAACCAATTTAAACAATTATTAAAATTAATCGAAAAAAAATTTAGTTGCAAATGTACTTATGCTGTTCAAGAAAAAAGAATGGGGACTGCTGATGCTTTAAAAGTTGGTCTTTCAAAAGTTTCTCCCGACGAAGATATTATTGTCCTCAATGGGGATGTAATAATTGATAAAGAGGCAGTTAAAAAGTTCATAGATACTGTTAGAAACCAACCTGAAACCGGTTTTCTGGCAGTGACTGACGTCGAAAATTGGCATCATTTTGGCGTAGTATTGGGTACTGATGATGGGAGAATTACTGGCATCATAGAAAAGCCTGATACAAAAAATAACAATTTTGTAGGAATTAATGCGGGTATATATTATTTCCCAAGCAAATATCTTGATGCAATAAAAAAAATAACGCTTTCAAAGCGTGGAGAATATGAATTACCAGATCTTATTTCTATTAATTTAGAGAAAGGCAATGAGTTTTACTATTTTAAGTTTGAAGGTTTATGGACTGATGTAGGAAGACCTTATGATCTTCTTAACATACATGAAGAGTTAATGGAATTAGAAAAAAATAGTTTTGATATTAAGGGTGATGTTGAACCGGGGGTATATATACATGGTACGGTCTATGTAGCTCCTGGGGCCAAGATACGTTCAGGTGCTTACTTGGAAGGTCTTATTTATATTGATGAAGATGCTGATATTGGTCCCAACTGTTATATCCGTGGGAAAACATATATTGGAACTAAAGTAAGAATTGGCAATGCTTGCGAAGTAAAAAACAGCATAATCTACGATGGAACACATATTGCCCATTTATCTTATGTTGGAGATAGTATTATTGGTCAAAACTGTAATTTCGGAGCTGGAACAATTACTGCAAATTTAAGACATGATAATAAAAATGTTAAAATCACGATTAAAGGAGAAAGAGTAGATTCTGGACGGAGAAAATTAGGTGTAATTATGGGAAATAATGTTAAGACTGGGATTGGTGTTTCTATTCTTCCGGGAGTAGTGATTGGAAATAATTCTTGGATTGCTGCAGGAATTACTGTGGATAGAGATGTTCCAGATAATGTTTTACTATATGAAAAGAATGGTGAAAAACAGTATAAAGAAAAATAAAATAATAACATTACATCGGACTTATTTTATTAATAAATTATTTAATTAATCTGTTTTCAACTTCTTTTTTTACTAACTCTAAAGCTTTATGTGGTGGTAATGGGAGTAGGTTTTGTTTTTCTTTTTCATTTAAGATCTTAACAATTGTTTTTGTGTAAGGTGTCTTTATGTTTAATTGCTCTCCCAGCTCTATTACCTCATTACTGAGCCATGATGCACCTGAATAATTATGTATTTGATAGGAGCGATAAGAACTTACAATATGTGGGTCGCCCCTTTGAACTTCAGGAAATTCCCTCATTTTTTGAATAAATTCGTTTTCGGGGAGTTTTAAGAATTCTAAATATCTATTTATTTGTTCTTCAATGGGAACATGCATTTTTTCAAGAATAGCTTTCCCTTCTTCCAAGCTTTTTACAGTTAATTCTCTTATTTCTGGAGACACTAATCCAATTGGATAGTATTGTCCAGTAAGTGTAAATATGGCATTAACAAGATTTAATATAAGTTTATTATATAAGTCATACCAAGGATTTTCTGTTGTTTGAATAGGTATTGCTTGTGAAATTATTTCAATCGCCTTTTTCTCAATCTCTTTGTTTCCTTTTAGTTTACCTAAGACCTGCCTACCTTTTTTGCTCCAGAAAACAGTATCTTCTTTAATCATAGTTGCAGACCACCATGCACCTCCCCCTATCACCGTTGCTTTTTGGAATAATTGCAAAGAATAACAATGCGTCTTTACACCATTCAAAATATGAATTATTGTTTTTGGGTTGCTTTTTTTACGTATTTCTGCCACTGCAGATAATGTTTGGTACGGCTGGACTGATAATATTAATAGATCATTTTCTCCAATATTTTTTGCATTATCAAATATTGGTATCTCAACCTCCACCTTGTCTTCTCCAATTATCTTTATTTTTCTCTTCTTTTTTTTCGTATTTCTTACTTTTCCATATACCTCATATCCCTCTTTTTTTAGTCTGGCGGCAATTACGGACCCTAAACTGCCCAAACCAAAAATAATTATTTTTTCAAACATGTTTTAATCATTAAATTATCTTATCCAAATAGTTTTTGAAGATAAAAAGCAAAATGTACAATAATGTCTGAAGAATTCTTAAGAGTCGTCAAGATCCAAGTACTAACCCTTTCAAATCCAGAAGAACAAGATACTGGATTAGGTTCCATGCCCTTTCTTCGTTTTGAGTTAGAGGATGGATCTTATTTTATAATGGCAGGAATACCTCCAGATATCGCGTTGAATATTAGCCGGTATTTGTATAATATTCCATTACAAGACTCTCGTTTGCAACTACATGACTTGATTAATGAGATTGCGCTTGTAGAGAAAGTTGAAATAGACACTTTAGTCCCTACTAAAGATGTTTATCAAGCGACTATATACATTCAACTTGAGGGATTTAAAAAGACATTAACGTATCAGATGGTTCCTTCTCATGCTACGTTATTGGCTGTATCGAGCCAAGCCCCAATTTATGTTGCTAAAAGCCTTATTGTATCTTCACCTTCTGGCGGACAGGGTGCTTCATGGTGAATAATAATTTTATAAATGGAATATATTTCTTTTAGTCAGTAAAATAGTTCTTAATAATTATTAAGTCATTTTTTGATTAGGTGATACATTATGAAAAACAGTTTTCTTGTGTTCTGGGCATCAATAATAGTAAGTTTATTCTTTTTCTTCATGTTTTTATTTAGAGGCTGGCCTTTTCTTTTCTTCTTGTTTTTACCCCCTATTTTCTGGGGTTTTTCTAAAAAAGATGAAATCAATGAGGAGCACGTCTATTCAGTTGATGATAGTGATAAGTTTAATTATTGTCCTAATTGTGGATATCAATTAGTTGGTTTTGAACGCTTTTGTCCTATTTGTGGCTATCGTCTAAAAGAATAAATCTTTGTAAATGCAGATAAACTATTTTTCATTCAATTAAATTATATTTTTACTAGTTATTAATAGAAAGTTTTTAACTTGTTTATTATGAATGAACAATAGAGTGTGATAACCCATGGCCTGGACGGACTTTTTAAATCCCGTAATTGAAGTGTTGAAAGTTTTTTTACACAAGTATAATCTAGACGTTCCTCCAAATGTAACATTGGTCTTAATGATTGTTTCTTTATCAATTACTTTCTTGTCAATGGGAGTTACTTATCTCTTCGTTGATATGGATAAATTAAATAAGAGAATGAAAGAAATTAACGAATTCAATAAGATCAGGAAAAGAGCAATGGATACGGCTGACAAAAAATTATGGATTGAATATAAAAGAAGAGAAAAAGACATTCAAAAGCTTCAAATGTCAATGATGATGGAAAGAACCATTCCAATGTTTGTTTTGATGGTTCCATTCATATTATTGTTTAATATTTTACGTGCAGTATTAGGAATACCTTCTTCTTATGGCCAGATTATGGCCGTTTGGCCTTTTGATTTTCCTGACTGGTTATGGCCTTTAGGAAATTGGTTCCATCCATATTATAAAATGCCAGAAGTAGATGCAATCTTCTTTGGTTTCTGGTATTTCATGGTAGCCATTATTACAAGCATGATATTACAACGAATTTTAGGTATCCCATTACCTGGAATGAGCGTTCAAGTAGATAAAAAACAAGGATCTACTAAGTAAGTCATAATTTTTCTTTTCTTTTTCTCTTCTCCTACAAGTCTTCCTTTTTTATTTAATTTGTTGTAATCGAATAATTTTTCATTCCTCGTTTTGAGTGTTAGAACGAAAGCAAGATAAACCATAAATATTTCAGTAGCTTCAGAGGAGATATCATATGGTTAGACCTGGATTAAGAAGCGGTAAAAGAAAAATTGTTAAGTCCCCTAAAAAACGATATCGTGTAGTTAGTTTAAGAAAAAAACCAAATCGTGCAGTTTGTGCTCGATGTGGTGCAGTACTTCACGGAACTGCTAGAGGGACTCCTGTTGAAATTAGAAGACTTACTCACTCTGAAAGAAGACCATCAAGACCATACGCAGGTGTTTTATGTAACCGTTGTTTAACACGAATGATAATTGAAAATACCCGTTCAGCATAATAAAAAATAAAACAATGCTTTTTTCCATCATTTTTATTTATTTAGCAAATAGTTGTGTTTAATTGTAATAAATAATGGTCGTGATAATGGTGCCTACACCAATTATTATTGCTATTGCTGGCCCTCATGGGAGTGGCAAAAGCACTGTGGCGAAAGCTATAGCTAAAGAGTTTGGTTTTAGATATCTCTCTGCAGGAGAAATTTTTCGGAAATTAGCCAAAGAAAGAGGAATGAGCCTAGAAGAGTTCTCTTATAAACTTATTACAGAACCAGAAGTTGATAAAGCAATTGATCAAAGAACTATTGAAGAAGCAAAAAAAGGAAATGTTGTTATTGATGCTCAACTAGCTGGGTGGATGACTCGAGGGATTAATCACTTTAGTATTTTAATCACGGCCTCTTTTGAGACAAGGTGTAAAAGAATCGCAGAAAGAGATGGAAAAACGCTAGAAGAAGCTATCCGTGAAACGAAAGCTAGAGAAGAGACAGAAGCAAAGAGATTTAAAGAGTTATATGGGATCGATGTTGGAGATCTCTCCATATATGATCTGGTAATTAGCACTGAACGACTAGATGCTAATGATACCATCAAACTGGTGAGATCTGCCATCGCAGAAGTTGTCTTGCCAAAGTATGGACAACAACTGGGTGAGTAAGATGGCTGCAATTGGATTAGGAAGAATAGTTGTTAAAACCAAAGGCCGTGAGGCTGGAAGAAAAGCAGTAGTTATAGATCTTATCGACAATAATTATGTTGAAATTACTGGTCCGATAGATGTTTCTGGTGTAAAAAGACGCCGAGTAAACATTAAACATATTGAACCCACGGATCAAGTAATTTCTATTGAGAAAGGAGCAAGTGATGAAAAAGTCAAGGGTGCCTTGAAATCTGCAGGTCTCCTTGATTTTGTCAAAGAAAAAGTAATTTAATTTACTTTTTCAAGAAGGTAATGCCCAATGGGCCCCTCCTCTCCTATTATTTTTTTAAGAGACGCAGAAACTGATCCTAGATTCGGAAAACGGCCTGAAGATCGTTCGCTTGAAGAAAGATTGAAAATTGGAATAATAAATTTGGATAAACCTGCAGGTCCAACAAGCCATGAAGTTGTTGCTATGGTTAAGCGTATTCTTAATTTGCCAAAGGCAGGGCATAGAGGTACTTTAGATCCAGGTGTCACAGGTGTTTTACCCATTGCTCTTAATAAAGGGACAAAAGTTCTTGACGCTCTTCTTTTAGGCACAAAAACATACGTAACAAACATGAGATTACATGCCCCCGTTGATGAAGAAAAGCTTAAAGCAGTGCTTAAAGAATTTACTACTTTGATTTATCAAACTCCGCCTTTAAAATCAAGTGTAAAAAAAGTACTAAGAAAAAGAAGAATCTATAATATTGAATTATTAGAAGTCGAAGGACAAAATGTTCTTTTTACAGTTGAAAGTCAGTCGGGGACATATATAAGGACATTATGTGTTGATATTGGCCGTGTGTTGGGGGTAGGTGCTCATATGGCAGAACTTAGAAGAATAGTATCCGGGCCTTTCAGTGAAAGAAAAGATCTAGTTACATTACAGGACTTAGTTGAAGGTGTCATCCTTTTAAAGGACTTCAAAGAAGAAAACTATTTGAAAGAGCTTATTCTTCCTATAGAAAGGGCTGTGGATTTAGCTCCGAAAGTATGGGTCACTGATGGAGCGGTTAACGCCGTATGCCATGGTGCTCCAGTAGCAATACCTGGTATCGTAAAAATCACTGAAAACATACAGAAAAACAGTCTTGTGGCAATAATGACTCTTAAAGATGAATTAATAGGGCTTGGCATAGCTGAGATGGATTCAAAAGAAATACAGGAAAAAGAAAATGGGATCGCCGTAACAGTTAGATCCATAATAATGGAGAGGAACATTTATCCAAGAACATGGAAACACGATAAAAATTAGTTTGCGAATAAAGTTAGTTTTTTTATTTGTTTCTCTGTTTTTGTTATTCGTTTTTTGAGTAAGATTGTTTAGTTTATCTAAAAAACTATTTTCTGAAAATCTTTCCTCATGACAAACTTAAAATTTTGGGTTTCTGAAAATCATCCAGCGGAAAAAAGAAAGGTTGTTGAAACATGAGCCCCGATGATAAAAGGTCTTCAGTAGAAAAATATCGTCTAAAACAACAAATACAGCACTTGAAAAACAAGTCTAGCTTTAATCAATCTACAAGCTTAGTTACTCTTTATATTCCTCCTGGGACTCAATTGTCAGATATTGCAAATCTGCTCCGAGAAGAATATGGAACTGCAGCAAACATTAAAGATAAAAATACTGGTAAAGCAGTCCAAGCAGCTATACAAAGCATCTTGGGGCGTTTAAAACTTCTTCATAATACAGAAAATGGATTAGTTATTTTCTGTGGTCAAACTGAGGATGGCATGGAGTTCCACGCTATAAAACCACCAGAACCTGTAACTATCAAACAATATGTTTGTGATAATATTTTCCATACTGAGCATTTAGAAGATATGCTCGAAGAAAAAGATGCTTATGGGCTTGTAGTTATTGATAGAGGTGGTGCTACATTTGCAGTAGTACGTGGTAATCATTTAGAAATAGTCCACGACAAAGATAGTTTTGTCCCAAGTAAACACCGTCAAGGAGGACAGTCCGCCCAACGTTTTGAAAGAGGCTTAGAATTAATGGCAAACGAATGGTTTAATAGGATGGCAGAGCTTGCCAATAAGATATTCCTTGAGACACACCCAGTAAAGGGAATAATTGTTGGGGGCCCTGCTATGGGAAAAGAACAGTTCGTAAATAGCCTTAGATTAGATTACAGAATTAAAAAGATGATTATTGGGACCGAGGATGTAGGCTATACTGGGATTCAAGGTATAAAAGAACTCTTGGAAAAAGCTGCGCCTAAGCTACAAGAATTAAGATATATTGAAGAAAAGAAGCTAGTCCAAGAGTTCCTTACTCACTTAGCGAAAGATGATGGTAAAGCAACATACGGTGAAAAAGAAGTTAAGGAGGCCCTATTAGCCGCAGCTGCTGATGTAGTCTTGGTTAGTGAGGCCGTAGATCATTATGAGGTCACTGTTGAATGCCAAGCATGCGGGCATTCTTTCAAGGAGACGGTCAAAGCTAGTGAAATCATTGAATATGAAATAAAACTAAAAGAAAGAAAATGCCCTAAATGTGGAGAACAAAGGCTAGAAATTGTAGAGAAAATCGATTTAGTTGAACAGTTAGATGAAATGGCCCAACAAACTGGTGCTAGGGTTGAGATTATCTCAACTGATCATGATGAGGGCAAAATGCTTATGGATGCGTTTGGAGGAATTGCTGCTATTCTTAGATATGACTTTAGAGGATAAACAAACAAAATCAATAGATTACGTTTAAAGCATATATAGAACTTTCTTTTCCTTTTTTTAGTAAAAATAAAAACAATATCTATTGTATGTTTTAGCATAACATTGTTTAGCTAACTGAATAATTTATTAAGTGATGTTCTTTTGTTTGAAATGTATTTAATCATAAGCGATAAAAAACACTACAATAACCTACAAAATAGACTACATAACAGGTGAGCTAATGAGCGCTGCAAAAATCGAAACCAAAATATGCATTTCCTGTAATAGGGCTTTACCGCCTGGAGAAACAGGAGCAACTTCATTTCCGTGCCCAATCTGCGGTGCAGAAATAGTAAGATGTGCTAAATGTCGTCAATTCGCTAATCGCTATAAATGCGTAGCTTGCGGATTTGAAGGACCATAAGAAATAGGTGATTATATGGGTAAATTTTTATTGGTATATTTAATTAAATTAGAGAGTCCAGAAGTGGATCCTGAAGAAGTAACTAAGAAAATCCGAGAAAATCTCCCTGAAGATTTCCAAATGCAGGATGAAGTCAAGATTAAACCATTGTTTTTTGGAATTAAGGGTATAGAGGCACAATTTATTCTTCCTGAACATGAAGGTATACAAGATAAACTAGAAGATTATTTACGAAATACTGAGGGTGTTTCAGAAGTAGAAGTACAATACATGACTCGTTTATAAAAGTTCTATATTCTGTCTCTCTTTTAATTGAAGCTTTTTATTTATTCGTTTTTTTCAAACACGATCGTCCTTATCAAAAAAAGTTTAAGCCAATTTTTCAACAGTTGAATGGGGTTGTTTAGTGTCAAAGCCAAAAGAATCACTTTTTATATACGATGATAGCAAAGAAGCACGAATAGAATTTATCAATGCAGAACGAAGAGAAGTAATTAGGGATCTTAGACTAGTTCTAGGAATAGTAATTGGGATACAAAGCACACTTGTTTTTGTATCTCTAGTCTATAAGTCCCCTATGGGCTCTCCATTAAACAGAATCGTTTATTCATTATTCCTTTTTTCTCCATGGATAGTTTTATACTTCATATGGAGTTGGAACCAAAATTACTATTTTGATGCATTAGGAATACGGATGATACTTGTGGAATTAATATTCATAGAGTTTCTTTCTATGGGTTTACTTGTATTTGAGATCGTTGGTGGAGGAACCTCTATTCCATATTTTATTAATGATACAATTAGTTTAACTATTTATGTTGCATTGTTCTTAGCTTTCGTAGTCCTAAACGTGTTCTTAGTTTATTTATTAATCCAGACTGAAGAACGTCCTTATTTCCCCTTAGTAAAAAATGGGGGGAAAAAATATTCTTCTCATAAACATGAAGAATTTATGCTTTCACAAAAAGAAGAAGAAAAAACACCTGAAATTAGTAAAGAGAAAAAAGAAGGCAAAACAAGTCAAGAAATTGATTCAACAGTAGAACAAAGCGTTACTGAGTCGGTATCTATTCCTTCTCGTCCATCTATCATTAAAGAACTTAAACAACCTAAAAAGAAATCAAATAAATCTGGGTCAAGTAAAAGCCGAAAAAAAACTTCTTCTAACTCAAAGTCTAATTCAAAGAAAAAAAGTTAAACTTACTTTAATTTTGTATCTCTTTATTTTTCTTTTTTATTTTGACTGCTTTTTCTTTATTTCTAATTTGTTTGTTTTTAAGGCGTGAACACGAACACAATATTCAAAAACAGTGTGAACCATTCAACACTTGGTGGATTGTTAATGACTAAAGGTACTCCTTCGATGGGTAAGAAAGCCCGTAAAGTATTACATGTAACTTGTCGTCGTTGCGGTAAAAAATCATTCCACATTAGAAAGAAAGTTTGTGCATCATGTGGGTTTGGAAAAACCTCTAAAATTAGAAGTTACAATTGGCATAAACATTAGGTAGAACTAAAAAAAGAGTATTTTTCTGTTTTTAATTTTTTAGTGTGGGCGGGTAGCTCAGTTGGTAGAGCACCGCGTTCGCACCGCGGAGGCCCCGGGTTCAAATCCCGGCCCGTCCACCATTATTTAACACGAACAAGTTTTTCTATTTAACTCTATTAGCGGGAAATCCCCTTCCGCAAAGGAGGGGATGAAAGCCGATACGAACATTCTTTTATAGCTGTGCCTTACTATTGATAACTGTGAAATATGACTTAAACAGGGGCTCGCATTCACTATATTATCTTCGCTATATTACCACCTAATCTTTGTAGTGAAATACAGAAGAAAGGTCATTAGCCCACCAGAATTGACAACGTAATAAAACAAAAAAAATAAGAGAAATTTCAG
>JAMOVR010000005.1 GCA_027061945.1 Candidatus Heimdallarchaeota archaeon | reverse complement strand
GGAGGGGATTAAAACATTTGGAGGATAAATATGGAGGATAGTACTATTTCTCGAGATTTGCAGCGATTATTTCTATTATGTCTTGAACTTGTACTTTATCATTAACATCTGCTTTTATTACTCCATCTTCTAACATTACCATACAGAAGGGACAGGAAACAGCGATTGTGTCTGCACCGGTTTTAACGGCCATTTCAACCCTAGTTTTGTTGATCGGTGTTCCTTCTTTAGAATCCCACCACATTCTTCCGCCGCCAGCTCCACAACACATTGCTTTCTCTTTGTTTTTCTCCATCTCTTTGAATTCAGTGACATGAATTTGCTTTATTATCTCTCTAGGAGCGTCAAATATTTTGTTATATCTACCTAAATAACAAGAGTCATGATAAGTTATTTTTTGCATGACTTCTTGTTTTACTCGTATTTTTCCCTGTTTAAGCAAGTCATTTAATAATTCTACTGCATGAATTACTTCATATTTACCACCAAAATCGGGATATTCATTTTTGAATGTATTATAACAATGTGGACAGAAAGTCAAAATTTTCTTTATATTATGAGAATTTAATGTTTCAACATTTTCCATGATAAGCATTTGCGCTAAGTACTCGTTTCCAAGTCTTCTTGCAGGATCTCCTGTGCATTTTTCTTCTTTTCCAAGAATTGCAAAACTTACACCTGCTTTATTTAATATTTTAGCTAAAGATTTTGTTACTTTTTTAGTTCTATCATCAAATGATCCAAAGCAACCTACCCAAAATAAATATTCGGCTTCTGGTTTATCTTCAATGTAGGGAACATTGATCTCATCAGCAACCTCTTTGACCCAGTCACCTCTAAGATGTTTTCCAATTCCCCATGGGTTACCATTTACTTCTAAGTTTCTGAATATTTTATCCACTCCCTCTGGGAATTCCCCTTCCATCATTACGAGATCTTGACGCATTCCAATGATTTTAGGGACATGTTCTATCATGACTGGACACGCTTCCATGCATGCACCACATGTCAAACATGCCCATAATGATTCTGGTTTAACAACATCTCCAATAAGTTTCTCTTCTAAGATTTGCTTTTCATAGTCATTTAGTTTTTTACCTTTTCTTTGCTTTAAAACAACTGGTGCTTTTTTTAAGAAGTGTTCTCTTATATCCAAGATTAATTCTTTAGGAGACAATGGTTGATCATTGAGAAACGCGGGGCAATTTGCTTGACACATCCCGCAACCAGTGCATGCTGTAGTCTGTATTAGATCAACGACAGTGAAGTCTTCGACTTTTCCAATACCAAATTGTTCTGCTTCTTCATCTTCAAAGTTAAGTGGTGGTATTCTTCCCATTGGATCTAAGTTCCTGAAATAAATACTTAGGAAGGCAGCAATGACGTGAAAATGTTTACTAGGAAATATTTTTAGTTTGTTTATGTATGCGTTTGATCCCATGATGTATACCATTGTTAAGAGGACGCTGAATGCGTGTAACCACCAAATTATTTCATAAGTGATTATGAATTGTGTATGGGTTAAATGCCCCCATATAGGTGCAATTTTTGCAGAAATCGTAGCGTATTGCGCTCCGGGAAATTGCCCCTCATAGATTTCCATTGAGTGCACTCCCCATGAAAACACCACATGTGCAGTTATTGCTAGCAGGATATAGTCCATATCTCGATGTAATTCTTTTGTCCCAATGTAACGTACCTGCTTTAAAACATATCTTCGATATAGGGATAGTGCTACAATAATTAAAATAATTACCCCTATTGAGTCCGCTACACGAATATAAGGACCATAAAACTTTCCAAAGATCCACTCTAAAGTAAATTGAGGCCAGAAAGCACGGATATATGTTTGAATACTTGGGATTAACAATATAATAAATCCATAAATAATGAATATGTGAAGTGATGTTGATGGTTCTTTAAACATTTTTCTTTGACCAAAAGCATAAACAAAGACAGACCATAACCGCTTTAAAGGTCTATCTTTAAGTCTTTCGCTTGGCCGTCCTATAGAATAATTCCTTAGCATGCGGATTAAACCGTCAATGTTGACGTAAATAACGAATAATAAGAATAACCCGAACAGTATTTGTCTTACAGTCAGCATATAACGCCCTCTTTCGTATTTTTAGACTGATAAGCTATATACTTTTTCCGCATAAAATACTCTAAAGCTATTAATGGTCTTAAATACCTATCAAAATAAGTACAACAACATACAAAATTCCTGATAGCTAATATAGTAGTAACTAGTTAATTATTAATAATCCCCCATTGTCTTCCTTTTCAAATCGTATTAAAGTATTAGGCAAGAATTTTTCAATTAGCCATGCGTTCGTCTGGGCGTGTTTAGTAAACACTGGCACTCTAACTTTAACTTTGGTACCTGAAAAAACTGCTGGAAGAATAATTTGATCAGACAAGTACTCGTCAATGGTCACTTTCCAATCAACTAATTCTAAAAAATGCTTAGCTGGTTTTTCACCAATGGTTTCTGCTCTAACTCCTTTTTCACCTAAATTATCTGTTCCAATGAAATATGAACCAGGAATAACAGAGTATACTAATATAGAAGAACCAGGACTAAGAGTTTTTACAGACATACTTTCTGTTTTTGAAATTTCAATCCCTTTTGAAGAAAGTATTTTTTCTGCAGCTTTTAGTTGTCTTTCTGCTACTCTATGTTGAGCAAGAGACAAAGACTCAATACTTATAATATTAACTTTCTTTATTTCTAAGTTTTCGTCTAATAATTCTAATACGCTATTTTTCTTCAAGACTGGTTTAAATTCAATGAATACTTTTGCACCTCCTTTGGGATAAAAACCATACTTCTCAATTTTTGCTTTAATTTTAACTCCCAAGTGCTCTAAGAAGGGAAATGTTACTTCTTGGAGATATTCCATGGTTGGTGCCCATTTTCCATGAGTCGCACCTCCTGTGATACTCACGTTGAAATCTTGTTTTAAAGAGAAGCAAGTATTCTGTAAGATCTGGATCACTAAGCCTATATTCCCCGCAGTTTCTATTTTTGTTCTAAGATCAGTGTTTAATGGTTTTTTATCTTCTGGGGGGTAATAAACAATTTTTGTTGATCTTTTTTTGTCTCCTTCTAATTTTCCACCTACTAACTGATGAAATAGTCGGATACCAATTAAATGTTGAGTTTGGAGACCTGGGTTTCTTCTTTTTGCTCTAATGTTAAAAATAGTTACTGGCTTTTTTGTATGATAAGAAAGTGGTAATGCCAATCTTATTATTGACCCACCACCTTCACCATAAGAACCATCAATAGTAATCATTCTGGTTCTTTTTTTAGTATAACGAGTTTTATTTTTGCTGATATGTTATTTTTCCAATAAGAAATTTTTCACAGACATAAAATATTCTTCTGCTTTAGTGAGATATAGAAAATGTCCCCCGCTCTTAAATTTTTTTACCTTTGCTTCGGGGTATTGTTTTAATAATTTTTCTCTGGTTTTAGAAGGAATTAGTGGATCGTCATTGCTGATTATTATTAATTTGCTGATATTTTGGGATATTTTTGGCAATGGAAGTTTTTCAAAATTCCAGCGTAATCTTATTAACAGTTTTTTACGTGTTTCTTTTTCTAAATTGTTTTTGAAATAGGTAATTATTTCATCATATTCAGGATGATTTTTGAATGACTCTGCAGTTCCTTTTAGTAGTATTTTCTTTATTATAGATAATGGGATGAAGTTAACTAAAAAAATAGAGCCCTTGTTTTTGCTGATAATTTCCTTGTTATCACTGTAAGTATTAGCTAAAATTATTTTATTAACATCTTGTGGATATCTTTCAGCATAGTACTGGATTATTCTACCTCCTACAGAGGTACCTAACATTGAAAAAGGAATATTTATTTTTAAACTATGTAGAATATAGTTCCATGTTTCTACTACATTTTTTACTCCTTTTACATGAATATGGGAAAAAGAATAAACATGAAAATTTTTGGATAATGGTTTAATTATTTTGCAGAAAATTCTGGCGTCTCCAGCAGTTCCTGGAAGTAAAATCAAGGAGGGTTTGTCTTTTTCTCCTTTTTCAATGTACTCCACTATTCGATTATTTATTTCTTTTTGTGTTGTTTTTTCTTTGTTTAGGCAAGTAGTGGGTGCGACATTTTGTTTTTCCATTGTTCTTTCCTATAAATTTGATTATATGAACTGCCCCTTTTTTAGGCAAGGGGCTTCCTGCTTCATCAAGAAAACTTGCCCCAAAACCACTTCCTTTATTTATTATAAAAATGGTCTGGAGGAGGTTTTAATGATTTTTTCTTTCCACAGGAACTATGGACTGTTCTAGCTCAGTTTCAATACGTTCTAATATAACGCAACAATATAAGGTTATCGCCCCCTATATACTACCTTTCGGAAGTAAACTTCTTACCGACAGAGTTAAAGTTGATTTAAACTGTTGTTTTGGCTTTTTTTTGGTTTTTTAGGAAATTATTTGTGTTTATTGTTCGTTTTTTTCCGTGTCTTTATGCGAGAATATAAGTTAGTGTGATTAAAAATTTTTTATTGACCTTTATGACGAGGATTGTTATCGACGAAACGCTTTGTAAGGGCAGTTCTTGTCACTTATGCATTAGCGTCTGCCCGGTGCATATCTTAGAACCTTCTGAGACTCCATCTCTGCACGGAGGTGTTATTCCAAGGGTCACCGATCCTGATAAGTGTACTTTGTGCAGGCAATGTGAGGTTATTTGTCCAGACTTAGCGATAACGGTGTATAAAGAATGAGCGGGAAAAAGGTATTTTTACTAGGAAATCATGCATTGGCTAAGGGAGCCATTGCAGCGGGATGTAATTTTGTTACGGGATATCCTATTACTCCCGCATCAGAAGTATTAGAACAGATATCTCTCGAGTTCCTTAATTATCCTGACCGTGTATATATCCAAATGGAAGATGAAATTGCTTCTATTGCTGCTTTAATTGGGGCTTCGTGGGCTGGCGCTAAAACGATGACTGCTACTAGTGGGCCTGGTTTTTCATTAATGCAAGAAAACCTTTCATATGCATATATGACAGAGACACCATTAGTTATAGCTGTCCTTCAGCGTTCTGGTCCTTCAACAGGCCAGGCTACTCTCCCAGGACAACAAGAATTTTATCAAGCAAGATTTGGTGCTCATGGGGACTATGAAGCAATAGTATTTTCACCATGGTCTGTCCAAGAAATGTTCGATCTTGCGATTAAGAGTTTTAACACTTCAGAAGAACTAAGACATCCCGTAATCTTGCTTGCGGATGGTGAAATTGGCCACATGAGAGAGAATATGGTCTTACCAGATCCCGAGGAAATTAAAATAGTTAATCGTCGTAGACCAAAAACAGTTCCTTATCCTCCTTTTCAACCGGATGAGGACTATATCCCACCAATGCCATTATTCGGAGAGGGCCATAACCTATTAATAACTGGTTCTAGTCATGACTCTAATGGATTTAGAAATGCTGATCCTGAATTGCACCGTAAAAACTTAGAGCGAATGAAGAAAAAAGTTCAGACAAGAATCGATCAATTGACGGATTATCACTCAGAATTAGATCCTAGAGGTGATGCAGAAATAATCTTGATAAGTTTTGGTGCCGCAGCAAGACCTACGTATCACGCAGTACGCAAACTAAGGGAAGAAGGAATCAAAACTGACTTTTTGAGATTACGCACACTTTGGCCATTTAATGACAAAGTAATTGGTAGCTTTTTAGAAGGAAAGACGCATGCATTTGTCGTTGAAATGAATCAAGGAAAACTTGTCCGAGAAATTGAGAGAGTCGGTAACAAGTACGGTGTAAAATCTGTATTGGTCGGTAAAATTGGTGGAGTAGTACATACAAGCAAAGAGATTATCCAGAAAGTTCACAGTGAGTTAAAGAAGGCGGATTAAAATGGTCAAAAAGAAAATTGAGAAAAATAATGAATATTATCGTGAAAAATATTTGCGTTATATCCCTACTGCTTTTTGTCCTGGGTGTGGAAATGGGATTATACTAAATGCTTTAGTTCGTGCTCTCGACCGGCTAGTAGAAAACGGACAGCTTAACATGAAAAACCTTGTTGCCGTCAGCGGAATTGGTTGTTCTGGATGGATTACTAGCCCCTACTTAAAAGCAGACACTTTACATACAACTCATGGAAGAGCAATTGCTTTTGCTACAGGTGTAAAGCTTGCTAATCCTAAACTTAACGTTCTTGTGCTAACAGGTGATGGTGACGGAGCTGCGATCGGTGGTAACCATCTTATTCATGCTGCTAGAAGAAACATAGATATGACTGTTATTTTAGTCAACAATCAAGTATATGGAATGACTTCTGGTCAAACAGCACCAACTACTCCATATAAAGCAATTACCACGACAACCCCAGGTGGAAATCCTGAACATCCTTTTGACTTGGCTAAACTTGTTGAAGGTGCTAATGGGAGTTTTGTCGCCAGAACGACTGTTGCTCATCCAAGGCACATCCAGAAGCTGATTGAACAAGCAATAACGCATAAAGGTTTTAGTTTCATTGAAGTAAAAACCACTTGCCCAACATACTATGGCCGCAGAAACCCTCCCAAAGATCCACCTAGTATGGTAAAGCAATTAAAAGAAATCACCTCAAGGACAGATCCTAATAAAATACCTATTGGTGTTTTTAAAGAAGAGCAAAGACCTACATTCTATGAACAATTGATGAGTATTAAAAAAGTCAAAACAGAGGAGGAATAATCATGCAGAAAAGTGTGAGAATTGTAGGGTTTGGCGGCCAAGGAATAATAACCGCCGGAATCATTTTAGCTAGTAGTGCCGTTATTGAGGGATACAATGCAATACAGACTCAAGCATATGGTTCACAGTCCAGAGGGGGTGCCTCAAAAGCAGATATAATTATCTCAGACGAGGAAATTTATGATTTTGTAATTGATTACCCTGACTATTTAATTGCACTTTCCCAAGTAGGATTTGATAAATATAAGAAAAAAATTGGGGAAAATACAATATTACTAGTTGATTCGAGAATTAAAATAAACATGGATGAACTTCCACCACATAAAGAATTGCATCGTTATCCTTTTGTAGACAAAGGAGAAGAAATTGGAAATATAATTTATGCAGGTCCTGTTATGCTTGGATTAATTAATAGATATTTAGGATTTCCAAAAATAGAGACCATCAAGAAACTTTATGAGGAAAGATTCCCAAAAGGAAAAGAACAAAACTTTAAGGCTATTGAAGCAGGAGTTACGCTTAAAGAAGTTAAGTGAGAAAGGAATGGGCCAACTTTTTTATTTTTTATTTTTTCAATTTCAGAAAAATATCAATAAATAGATAGTTTCACCGATAAATAATTTGATAGAGAGTAATTAGTGGGATAAGATAAAAAGTGAGTGCTTCCTGTCAATAATACTTTACGTGGTTTATTTAGGGTAAATCAATACATTTTTTCTCAATGATGTCTTTTGCTTATTTATCCCATATAGTATTAACGCTAATTTTTTATCATGAATTACTCAATGTGTTGTTGAGAATATGGCGGGGTCTCCTAGCCCGGCATGGAGGCGGACTCGAGATCCGCTGGCTGTATCGGCCACGGGGGTTCAAATCCCCCTCCCGCCACCATTATATAACTAATTTTTTCTAAAAGCTAAAAAAATTGAAAATTTTTTGACAAAACATTTAAAAAAGAAGATAGAAGGTATCAAAGATTTTTATTTTATTTTATTTTTATTATTAGGAAAGTGTAATTCCCCATGGATTGGGGTTGTATATTGCTTTATATGGAGGTGATGCATATCCTACCCAGTAGGTCATTCTGCTTGTTCCTGTTATTTGTTCTCCCCATCCACTGCTTGTCATTCCCCAGATAAAATGAAATCTTGTTGCAATATATTTTACTTGCCCTAAAACAAGTTTAGATTCTGAATATGCATTTCTGATAGTTGAGACACTGTCAAAGCTAGAAAGATAAGAAGAAGTTGAAGAACCACCAGCAGGATCAATTAAGAACCAACCATTATTGTTATTCACACTGTATCCATAAATTTCCACGAACATATGCTGATAATATCTACTAGCGACTTCATCACTTATCATTCTTGAGGGAAGTCCAAAAGCAGTGGCAACACCAGACAGAAATGCAGCCATACTTGTACAGTCTTGCTTTGTTATGTTGTAATTGTCTTTGTTATGGACATCTCCATTAAAATTAACGAAGTTCTGATTGACTTCTATTGCGGTTCTACTTACATCACTGCTTGTCCAGAAATATGAAAAATAGTCCTTTGCCCAGATATGTAATGCATAAATTGCTTGAGAAGGCGTAAGCCCACTCAGACTGTATGCATCAGGATCTTTAACATGTGTAAACTTAACGAATTCCCATCCACTATCCCACAAAGCGATTTTGTCCTGTAATGTGTTAGAGCTAGAATGGCTACGGGCATAGTCATGGGCCCTGTCAAACCATGTCTCTTGATTTGTTGCGGTAACATTAAACTGGATACGAATATATACGTATTTTACTGCATATGTTCCAGTACCATAGGCCTCAACTTTTATTTGGGCTCTTCTTAATTTGTTTTCTGAGAATGTAAGATAGTATCGTTGTGTTGTCTGGAAATAATTCCCCGTCTGGCTCTTTCCCTCGTCTGTTGTTACAACTACGTATCTCGCACCTGTTACGGTTACATCAATAATGCCTTGATCATGTCCGTCAGCCATAGCAATTCCTTTGGTTACTGTTACGGTTAAGTTTATTGGTACATAGACAGCATTACTTAGAGGCATTATACTAACAATCATTAATGTTGCTAGTAAAAGACCAACTAACGTTATTTTTGCCTTTTTCATTTTAACACCTTTATCTTATTTTGAGCAAAAGGTATTGATATACTCCCTTTTGCCGCAGAAAAAAATAATCTTCAGACATTTTTTAATAGATAATAATCTCGTAAAAAACGAGACTTTAAGTTAAAAAATGTTTTAAATCCATCAGCAGAAGGTTCTATTCCTTTCTGAAAAGTGAGGTGGAGAATTAAGGATTATAAAAATACCGATACTAATAGCATTTTGTAGTATTATTGATACAGAACTGGAACAGTCCCTCTTGTAACCCCTGTGAGAGACACATAAAATCTGCTCCCGACCATTTTTTATAATAAATAAAGGAAGTGGTTTTGGGGCAAGTTTTCTTGATGAAGCAGGAAGCCCCTTGCCAAAGCAAGGGGTAGTTCACTCTCAAAATGTTTTATTTCTTTTTAGTTATTTCTTCGTTTATCCAAAAAAAGAAATCCTATTAGATTTTAGGTAAAATCTAAGTTTCTTGTCTTGATAGTCGCCAAATTAAAACAGAACCCTTTTCAAACAATTTTTCAGCATTTTTGTTACTGCCTTTGATTGACCAAATTATTGGAACACTATTGAAGCTAATCCCCATAAAGCTATCTGGCCCATGGGATTTCCCAAATCTTAACTCAAAGACGTAGGTAACCACTTTATAACCTGTAATGCTTAAGACAATTAACACCATTCCCCCTAGTACTGACAACGCCATAAATAGATAAAAAGTAATATCACTTTCTAATAATCCTAATCTTCGATAAATTTCTAACATCATTGATATAAAAAACCCCATAACGCCCAAAATTAGAAGTATTGGGTGAGGATAAGTAAATTTTTTACTAGAAACATGAGTTAAATCTTTCACTTTAGCTTCTTTTCTTAGACTATGTTTAACAAGACCTGATAATAACAACGTCTCAGTAGTAAGAACCAACCGTTTGTTAGTGAGAATAAAGGTTTGTTTTATTTTAGAAGCTACGAAAAATGCGATTGCCCAAATAATTCCAATGGCCATTAACAATATAAATAACATGAATTGATAAACTTCAGGTCTAGCTCGGTTACCTACTTTTTCATAAAAACGAAGACCTGCTGGAATTGCTAATAAAAGAATTGTGATTGTAATTACAGCAGCAATAATGTACGGCCAAAACTGATAACGAGGAATCTCAAATATATCAATAACTTCTTCTCCTTGAAGACGAAGCTCCAAAAGTTTTCTTTCCTTTTTCATGCGAAGTTCTTCTGCTTTATTAGAATCTTTTTTCAAATCCATCAATCAAAAAATAAGGTTTCTTAAATAAAAATTTAGGCCATAAAAAAGATCTTCATGGTAGAAAAAAAATAAAACTAAAGAGAAAAAAAATTAAAAAACGAAACAAATAAGCAAGAAAAGTGTTGCAAATTTTATTTTTTATTTAGTATTTATTTCGATCTTGTTCCATTCCTTATCCCATTTCCAATGTTCATTATCCATGTCCCATTTAGGAGCCATTCTGAACATAGAAATCGGTGGAATTTCTGCCTCGCCAATAATTGCTAAGCTTTCTGGCGAATAACGTTCTAAGTGCCGTTTTAAGATCCAGGGCATTCTTGTATGATAAGGCATTTCTATTTCTAAATATAGATGCTCAATTTTCTCGTTATATAGGTCTTTACCGATAGCCATGTAAGATTTTGGTAAGTATTCAAGAATTAGCTTTAGTGAAAGCTTTGTAACTTCAGAGGGATCTTTGATCCACATTACCAGGATATTAGGGTAAATTACTTGCGGCGCTGCAAACCACATTAATAGTTTTCTTCTAAACAGGATACGCCAATACTTATCTACCGCTCTTCTCGAGACTTTTTGTTTGAGATAACTATATACGCTCCAGGGGGTGGGCCTGAAAATTCTTTTTCTTGATTCAGTAGAAGGATTGATCCCATCAATGAACTCAAATAATTCAATATTTAGGGGATCAAATAATCTTGTTCCCCGATCTGGGAATTTAACGTTGGGATCTCTCCATAAGTACAAAGGCACCCTTGGTTCGTAGTCAATAAGTTGTTCGTCAAACTCTTTTGGAAGAGCTGTTAGCAATGAATAAATAGTTTCTTCTTGAACATTCCAGAATCCGTTTTTCTTTTCGAACCAGAACGGATTCGCTACTCTGTACTCATGGTCTATCTTGAAAAAATATGCCTTCTTGACCAGTTCGTGGGACTTAATTGAATCTGCTAGTTTCTTTTCTTTCCCTTCAGGAACATAAATCCCTGCATTAACGGCCCTATACATCTGTGGAAAGTCTGCTATATTAACTAAGTTTCTCATATAGGGATGTTTTATAGAGATCTCTGTATTAGCATCATAATCAAGCCACATAATAGTATGAAACAGTGAAAGACCAAAACGATAATAGTCTGTACGTGCTAAAATATTAAAATCGAACTTTTTACGGGCTGTAGAAATAGCGTTTACAAGGGTGTAAAGATTTAGCTCCTTGTCAATCCTCCCTTTTAATGACTCCAGACTAATAATTATTGCTTCTTTAGTAGAATATTCTGGATAATCAAACACAAATTTGAGTGCGAACTTCTCACTTTTGCTTAAGTGGAGGTTTGAGTTCGTCATGAATAGAGCACAGATGTCCACGTACTGGTCAAATGAAAGCATTAGGTTATGGGGTATCAGTGCATCTAAGTTTTGATCAAGTATTTTTAGAAATTCTCTGGGGTCTTCGTTAAAAGCATCAACTGTGATCTTAGCAACATTCACGATTCCTTTTTTGGCATCAAAACGTGCTTCACCGAAAAGGCTCCTTGCTTCGTTATCACCGATCGGTAGATCGGGTTCTTCTTTCTGTATCTCCTCTTCGTAATAATCGATCAGTCTCAGCAATATAGGTTGGAGACTTTCTTCGACTCCGATGAGGATCTTCTCACGTAGATTATCTAGGTCAACCGCGCGACTTACCATAAAACCACTCGAGTAACTCCTTTTTCATCGATTGAAGTTCTATATATATATTATTCACTCCTTAATTAAATCACTTCTAGAAAAAATATACCACCATTTGAAAATATCGCCTTTTCTTCGGTTGAATTCGATCACACTATTAACGAGGAAATATGTTAGGTATCAGTAAGACAAAACTAATCGCTATTGCGAGTATTTTATCAACCTTACTCCTCGGAGTAATAGTAAATGCCGTACTAGCTGACCCCCCAGGATTTGGCGTAGGTGGAAACTTCTAAAAAACGGAGATGGAATAAAAAATGGTCCTATCAGTCGCCCATTTACAAAAAGAAGTAAAACAACAACATGGTTATGTTATTCGTGTATTTTCTGGTTCATGGAAGGAAGGAGCAAAGGAAGAATTAGAACAACAATTAATAATGACAAATCCATTTGACTATGACACACATAAACAAGAAATCGAAGAACGTTTCGAAACAAATATCCTTCCTGATTTAGAAGAATTGAGACCATCTACAAAGGGCGAGGGATTAGAATTTTCTGTAGACAGAGTACCGGAACCCTTCGAAAGAGAGGCAATTAGAGAGTTCTTTAAAAAACAATTCAAAAGCGTTGTTAGCATAAGTATTAACAAAAAACTTGATTAAAAATACGTTCTTTTTTTCTCTCTTTTTTACAAAAGAGAATAAATCAGTTTTATAAAGTACGTTCCAAACCTCAAAAATGAATGAAGCTTATTTTTGCCCCGGGATTTGGCGCATCAACTAGGAGTTTTTATCAATACGAAAATGTCTTTAAAGATGACTTTGTTAAACTTGATTTCTCAGAAGCCATAACACTTCAAGATCACTACAGGATAATTGAAAACGCCATTAACAAAACAATAAGTCAAGGAGAAGATTACTTTTTAGCTGGGCACTCAATGGGGGCGCCATTAATTACACATTATATTGACGAAAAAAGACCTGAAAAACTAAGAGGCGTAATTCTTATTGGTGGAGGAGAAAAATTTTACCCTGCCAAAGGCATGAATTGGATAATGGAGAGATCTCCTCTTGTTGCATTTTTGCTTCTTACAACCATGGTGCTCGTTAGCCCTCTAATGTATATTTTATTAGGATGGAAAGGCACCATGCAACGATTGGAAGCAGTAAAGCTAGCGAAGCATATGGGAATAAAAAAGATTCTAGATATTTATAATAAGACTATATTATATCTCGAAGAACCACCTAAAGGGCCACCCATAAAGAAACCTGCATTATTATTAAGACTTCCAAAGGACGTATTATTGCCTGAAGAGGCTATTAATAACATTAAGAAGTTTTATCCTAACCTAACTGAAAAATTAATTCCTACAGAGCACTATCATTTTACACATAATTTTGATATTTACGTGGCGGGAGTAATTTATCAGTGGCTTAAAAACCGTTTTGGAATAACAAAATATACATTACCAGATGATACAGCTTTTGCACTAAAAGATCCAAAAACAACTTTTGAAGCAAGTGAAGGATTCCAAGTATCAAGACTATACGTAATAACATTTATTGCAATATTACTCATCTGGAAAAAATTTGTTCGTTCAAAAATTCAAGGATTTGCTATACAAAGTATTTATATAGTCACTCCTGAGAACGGGTTTTCAAACAGGGAGCTATTGTTGTTATTAGTATATGTCCTTATACCTACTTTAATAATTATCGATGCTGTTTTATACCCAAAAATTCCTAAAACTACTGAATTAATAATACCAAAAGAAAAAATCCCAATGGTCTCTATTATTTTACCAGTTAGAAACGAAGAGAGAAATATAGAAAGAATACTTAACTCCCTTTTTTCAATATATTATCCAAAATATGAAATAATAATCATAGACGGAAGTCCCAACGACAAAACAATTAGAAAAGCTGAGATTACCATTAAAAATAATAATATTAAAAGGATCCCTACTAAACTTTTAAAAGAACCCCATAAACCTGAAGAATGGATGGGAAAATCATGGGCTTGTTGGAATGCTGCTCAAAAAGCAAAAGGAGAGCTACTGTTATTTACTGATGCGGATACCGTACATACTAGTTGGTCATTAGTTTCTACTGTAAATCAATTATATATTAAAAACTTAGATATGCTAAGTGTTCTCGGAAAATTTGAGCTACTAACTTTTTGGGAAAGAGTAATAATGCCATTCATTAATCTTTTAATGTTCGCAGTTATGGGCGGTAGGCTAACAAATCATAAAAAGTGGCCACTGACTTTAGCAATAGGACAATACATACTTATGAAAACAAGCTTTTATTTTGAAATTGGTGGCCATAAAGCAGTAAAATCGAAAGTATCTGAAGACGTGGGGCTTGCAAAACTAGGAAAAAAATATGGAAAATATGCTGTTTTTAAGGGAACACATATCTATAAAGTAAGGATGTATACCTCATTAAAAGAAATATTTTTTGGGATTGGTAAAAATGTGTATGACGGATTAGGAAACCATGTTTTGTTGGGTATTGGGGCTGCAGTAGGTTTTTTTGTTTGGATTGTTATGCCATTTATTATGTTTCCAATTTTTGGGTTAAACTACGGATGGACAAGCGAACCCACAAGGTGGTTAGTTTTTGGCATGTTATTTTTGATGGCAATGATCATTCCTAATATGCTGGAAAGTGATGTTCCATTATATTACATAATATTTTTCCCCTTAGGCGTAACAGTATTTTTAGGCATACTTATATGGAGTTTATATATTGGGGCTACAAACAAACCATTTAAATGGAAAGGTAGGATATACCGCTATAAAATGGAAAACAAAAGAGGAAAAGATAAAACACAAAAATTAGAAGAGCCAATAAAAATTATTCAACGAAAAACCATTAATAAATGACTATATCAAAAAATTCCTTTAATTCTTCTGGAGTCAACACAATGACCAAATTTCTTTTTTCATGAATATCTAAAGAGTCATAAATCTTAGATATATCACCAAAACCCCAATCTACATATATGGGAAGAACACCTGCATTCCATGCGGCTTCAACGTCATTAAAACTGTCACCCACGAAAACCACATTGTCACCAGGACTTATTTTTAACCGGTCTAACGCTAAAAATATCGGTTCGGGATGTGGTTTATGCTTCTTGGTATCTGAAGCTGTAACAACAACGTCAAAGTCTTCAAAACTAAGTCCAACCACTTCAAAACTATGTTTAGTTCCCCTCATTGATTTCGAAGTAACAACACCAATCTTGATCCCTTTAGACTTTAAAAAATCTAAAACATCTCTCATTCCAGGAAACAAACGTAAATCTTTACAATTCAGAGTTACACTACGACATATTTTCTTGAATTGTTCTCTTTTATCAATAGGTATGTTCAATATCTGAAGAATATCATCCAAACTCCTACCAATCAATTCACTAATAACGTTATCACCAGGGTAATTAAGACCTAATTCTTCAAACGAACGTTTAAAGCACTTTAGGATACAACGAGAACTATCAATTAATGTACCATCAAGATCAAAAAGAACTGCTTCTATTCGCACCAAAAAACAAAACAAATTATGAAAATAAAAGTATTCACCCTTCTACTAAACATAAAAGAACAAAATATGTCAAAAAGATATCAACAAAAAATGTGCGCTTATTTTTTTATACAAATACATAAACCTCTAAACTAAAAAAGACATGAATAAAATAGAATGAAAACGTTAATTATTAATCCAAGAACAGGTATAGCCGGAGACATGTTTTTTTCTGCAATATTAGACATCATTGAAAAAAAAGGTATTAAACCAGAATTAGAGCTACTTCAAGAATTTTTAAGAACATACGGTGAATTCAAAGTAGAGAATATCGAAGAAATAGTTAATAAAAAAAATATCAGGGGAAAAAGGATTACTACCAAATATAAAGGAAAACAAATTTCTTATTTAAAAGCAAGGCATTTAATTGATTCCGGCATAAAATATCTCGAGATTAATAAAGAGTATGCATTAATTGCCCGAAGAGCTTTGGAAATACTGATTAATGCTGAGACAAAAGCCCATAAAAAAATGGGAAAAACATTCCATAGTGAAAAGCAGTTAGAAAAAACTATTTATCGCTCCCTAAAAAATTATTCTTTTCCAGATTATTTAAAAGGGGAACAAATAAGAATAATTGGTTATGTAGAATCACCATATGACTCTCCTCCATTACAGACCCAATTAAATGATAAAAGTAGGCAAAAAGTAGTTAAGATTGTTATTGATCCAGAACTTGAAGAAGGTCTTAAAGATCTACAATCATTTGAAAAAATATGGGTCATTTCTTATTTACATAAATCTAGAACTTTAAATGATCCTATCGTTTTTCCTCCTTGGGATGAAAAAGCAAATCCTAGGGGGGTATTTGCTACTAGATCCCCTCATAGACCAACCCCTATTGGTCTCAGTAAAGCTGAGATTATAGATATAAAAAATAACATAATAATTTTAAAAACCTTAGACTTAATTGATGGGACACCTATAATCGACATAAAACCTGTTCTATCTACTGTAGATCTAGAACCAGCAAATAATGGATGGGTTGACAGTAAACATTTGGAAGAGCATAAAGAAGGAATCCCCCACATCCATGATACAGATATTGGGCATCTACATGAAGCAGCAGATATTGTATTTGATATTTTAGGAGCAGTATATCTTTTACAAAAGCTTAAAACGAATAACTATGCGTATATTTCTCCATTATTCGTTGGAGACGGTAAAATAACTTTTTCACATGGTACAATGGATGTTCCTGCTCCTGCAACAAGAGAAATTTTAATATCACATAAGATATGTTGGGAAATAGGTCCGATCCAAGGAGAATTAGTTACACCTACGGGCGCAAGTATTTTAGCAGCTTTAAAACCAAAACAAACTACGGCCAATCGATACTTAAAAGAATATTCCATTTTAATCAAAGGTTATGGCTGGGGACATAAGAATTTAGAAAAGTTATATAATTACTTGGAAATCTACTTAGCAGAACAAAGAAATTAATACGAATACTAATAAAAGCATTATGAAGAAAAATAAGTCAATAATAATAAGAATATTGGGTTTCTTTTAAAATTTTTCGTCAATAAAAAATGATTAAAGTATTAAAAGGGAGAATAATAATTTTGTTTATGGTTAATTATTTTTATTTAATGCCCTTATTCTCCTTACTAGTAACTTCTGTCTCTGATCCTTGAATAGTGAAATCTTTTAAATTCTCATTATATGGTGTTACTCGATGAGACAATTAACTGCATATCTTGGTGAGAAAAAAAGTAAAGAAATTATTGATCTAATGATTCAACATTCTTATCGCTGTTTAAATGTTGGTGAAACACTCAAACGAATTGCTGATTTATGGTTAAAACGCCAAGCTGGTCCTGCTCAAACAACGGTTGCAATGATAGAGAGCGAGGAAAAAAGTGCTGATAATATTGCTGAAAAAATTTTTGAAGAACTTGCCTTATCAGAGATTCCTCCTAAACTAAAAGATGAGATCATGGGATTTGTAGAGCTATTAGATAAAAGTGCTGGTGCTGCTAAGCGTTCAGCAAAAAATATGAGTTTATTAATTGATTATTCGTTGCCACAAAAATATGGGGAAATGATTTTAGAATCGTGCGGAATTATTTCTCAGATATTTGATGAAATGGTTAAGACTCTTAAATCTTTGAATAATGTTGAATTTGTTAGAAATCAAGACCGCTTGATTAGTGATTTAGAAAATAAAATGGATAAGATATATCTTGATTTGAAAAAAGGATATTTTGAGATAGAAAAAGCTTTTCAATCTGCTGCCGCTCTAATCATTTTAGATCATGTTGTTAGGGATTTAGAGGCTTCAACTGATCTAGCTGAGGATGCCGCGGATCTGTTGTTAAATATTGTATTACAGACTAGTTAATATTTTGGCGTAGGTCGTAGGTTCATATTAGTTTCGTGTTAAATTGGTTGGT
>JAMOVR010000004.1 GCA_027061945.1 Candidatus Heimdallarchaeota archaeon | reverse complement strand
TCTATGCCTTCTTGCCATGCAATTAACACCTGGACTGCTGCAAGTTACCTTTTTTTATCCTGTAAAAAAGGAGGCATATTGGTAACGATATTGGCCTTTTTGGTTTCATACTCTCGCATATACCTTGGGGTGCATTATCCATCAGATGTATTCCTTGGAGCCGTGCTAGGCATTATAAATGGATTCTGGTTTCATTTTATCTTCCAAAAAATATATCTACATAACAAAGTTAGCAATTATCTACATAAAGATTCTATTCAATAAGCATTGGGTTTAAGCCCTTTTCCTTGGCAAGTAGAGCCATCTGGGAAAAATATTTTAAGGTTTGATAAACGCAACACAGAACCATCAGATAGAAAAAAATCCTTTTGAGAAACACATTTCCCCATTGTTGGCTTGCCAGCTAAGGTTGCCACACCATAATAAGCTAAAATGCCACCAAATATTTCTGCTGCGCTTGCAGTATCTGAATCAATCAAAATTTTAATATTATAATCAAATAGTGCCAGTGATGCAGGAGCTTTTACTACTTCTTCATTGCCATCAGCATCCACTAATTTGACCATTTCTTGTGATGGTTTTAAAAAAAGGGCCGCACAATCTAGGGCTTCATATAGATCGCCTCCCGAACAAGCTCGGAGATCTATTATTAGGGTATCATTTTGAGTTATATTTTGTAGTTCACTCTCTAAAAAAGCTCTTGTTTCCCTTGTTTTAAAGCGAAGCAATCTGATAATAACTTTATCTTTTTCTTTATAAACTTCTAAAGAACTGGGAGTATAATAACTTCTAACCACATAAAATGAGCGTTTTTTGCCTTTATTCATTAAAGTAAGTTTTACCAATGAATTAACAGGGCCTAAAAATTCTTTCCATACTTGCATATATTTCATGCCAGATACTTTTTTATTATTTATTGCTAATAAACGAACCCTATTTTTAATCCCCCGTTTGTATAACGGCCCATTTTTATAAGGTAAAAGATAATATCTATTTTTATGTCTTATAAGAATAGCACCAACACCTACTTGTTCTGATTTATTTTTTAAGCCATGATATTTTTTTGCAGAAAACCATTTGGCATATGGATCAATCCTTTTTAAAGCGCGAGGCAGTTTTTTACATGTTAAGGTATCAAGCACTTTCTGATCTACAGGGAAAATAGAGTGTTGTTGAACCAGCGCACGTATTTCATCTAAAACAGCAGGCCCGCAGCTCAGGACTAATTCAGGAGTAAAAAGTAACAGCAATATGAAAAATAAAATTTTTTTAATGTTCACTGTCCCAGTTGCAATGTAAGCTCTTGTAAGCTCCTATATTCTTTTTGCAATGCCTTCCTTTGCGCTTCTAGCTGACGCCTTCTAATATCTAATTCAGTGTCCCCTAGCCCTGAGCCTTCCAATGCATTAAGATCTGAAGAAACTTGACTTATTTCCTTCTTCAAGGCTGCTAATCTACCTTTCAATTCTTTTATTTTGCTTGCAGAGGTCTTTTTATGTTGTTCAAGAGTGTTAATCTTGCTCTCAAGCCATGCTGTGTCCTGTTGAAGTGCTGCTAATTTCTGTTTTTCATCCTCGATCTGGGCCTGAATATTTTTTTTCTCTCCTTCTAGCTCTGCTGTCTCCTTTTGCAACTCGGCCTGCGCTTCTTTAAGACGCTGAAGCCGTGCCTGTCGCTCATCTATGCGTTTTTTATATTCTCCAGAACTAAGACCTTTAATACCCCCTAAAAGGCCTCCTTGATGAGGGTCGGTGGAAGCTGCACACCCAAATAATATTTCACTTCCTGCCAAAATGAACAAAACTAATAGAAGTCGTTGCCACATCATACTGATAACCTCTCATCTATTTCAGCTAATTGTTGAGCATTTTTTTGAAGGGCTTCTATGTTTTTCTTTAGTATTTCAACTTCCTGTTCTAATCTTGCTACTTGTGGATCCTTTTCCTTGCCTTTTTTCTTTTGCTCATCCAAAATGGCTACATTGATCTTATATTCCTTTTCGAGATCCTTAAGCATCTTGTTATTTTTAGCAATTTTTTTCTGCAATGCAGCCTTCTTTTTGGCTAATTTGTCTTTTTTAACCCTATCTCTCTCATAGGAAGCCCGAAGAGAATCAGCTTCTATCTTTAATTTTCTAATATCAGATGCCAATTTTTGATTATATTGACGAGTTGTATCATTTAACTGCGCCATATAATTGATCTCGCCATTCAAAAAATCTTCTTCACTAGCATACTTTGCCTTTCGCTTAGCAATCTCATTTCCCACAAAAAAGCCAATCCCTGCACCTGCTAGTGCACCAATAATTGCTCCTTCAGTATCACCTACTGCAAGACCGGCAAGTGCTCCAAGCAAAGCTCCACCTGCTGCACCCTCACTTCGAGTGCGTGTCTGATCACTCATATTAGCGCATGAAACCAACTGAAGACAAAAAAACAAACAAAGGACCAATGTAAAAAATTTCTTTAGCATCATTTGACTCCTCCTAAAACATAATCCTTGTTAATTGACCCCACTTATGAAAATAATTAATAATTTACTTATCCAATATTCAACTTACTGGCCAGAACGAACCGCACGCACGTAGTCGGGGTTGTCCTTATCGTAGTCGCTGATGTATCCGACGTTGAAATTCACGCGCCATGCATAGTTCATATAGCTTGAATTGGTAGGAGTAGTAGACGACCAGTACTCAGATGAACTGGTGTTTGGAAAATAAGTGGCATCTACTGTTGGTTTATGTCTCGAATAATCAACAATAGATTGAAGCTCGTTTATATTAGGCATCCTCCAGTCATTATGGTCTGCAAGCTCAAGGCCTTCACATTCAGCCAAAGCTTGCTGCCACGTATATTTAGTTGCTGATCCATCACATCCATTGGTGGATGCATTATAGGTTTGGCCCATGCTGCACTTCTGCCACATAAGGCCTGTTGCTGTATCGGTTATAGTTCCATCATGGTTGTCTACAAAGGAAGATGACTGTAATGGTTTGCCACGAACCGCACGCCCGTAGTTGCCTTTGTTTTTGCTTTTACTGCTCTTATAGTTGAGGCCGATCTCGCCGTCGTTGAAATACACGCCCCATGCGTAGTTCGCATTGTTCACAAGGGTGGTATACGACCAGCAAGAGTAAAAGGACGAAGAATTGGTTTTAGGAAAATATCGTATATCAATGGCAGGCTCATAACGCCCTCTATCCACCAAAGTGGAAAGCTCTTTTATAGTAGGAAGTCGCCAGTCTGAAAAACCTCCAAATGACGCTTTATTAAGAGCATTGATAAAATCCTTAGTGTCTGGGCCATTTCCACATTCTCCAGTATTCCCACCATTTGTGTTGGGATCAGGATCACACCATGTATATGTATTATCCTTATCATGAATCCCACCATCATCTGTTTTGATCTCCCAGATAAGGCCTGTTACATTATCTTGAGTCATGATCCATCCATCTGCTGGCGTGGCACTATCTGGAAGGATTTTACCCCCAACACCAAGCTTGGTATATGAACGCTTAGGACCTTGATATTGGGCATCTTGGCCATAAAAGGGTTCACCAGGAGCAGGGCAGTTAATCTCCTTTTTATTATCATAGCATTTATCTTGCCCTGTATCTGGCCATATGCTAAGGGTTCCTTTATTGACCAGTTTATTATTTTTTTTCACATTTGAAGAGTCTACTTTAGTTAGGCGACAATCGGTTGATAAAACCAATCTATTTTTTTCTTCTCCTTTATGATGCTCAATATGATGATAACCGCCCTCCATTGTCACCGTGTCGCCCACATTGAAGCTACTAAATTTTTTATCATTATAATTACCTAAACAGCCAACTTTATATCCATCAGGAGTTTTCATCCAAATAACTGAATAATTATCTATTTTGTTATTATAATATATTGTAACATCTCCCTTTAATTGAATAAGTGGTTTTTTTCTTAAAAGCTTGTTTGGTTCATAACAAAGCTTTATCTCTCCGTTATTATTTGTAAACTTTTTGCATTCTGTAATTTTATCTAAATCTTTGTCTGTTAAGATTGCTGAATTTACAACGCCCTCCATTAAAAATATTGTTAACCCAACACCTAATAAGACCTTATAAATTATAGTTTTTTGCATAGCCCATCTCCATTTATAGTTTAAATATAACCGGATATTAGTGGAGCCTTTTCCTTGCCTTTTTGTTTTTGTTCATTAGATTCATTTGACTCCTCCTAAAAAATTTTCTTAAATTCTTCCTGCCATCTTTCTGGATATGCCCTTCTATCTTTAAAAAATTCTTTAGTATGTTTCTCTACAAGCATTAATATCTTATCTTCGCGTTTAGAATGTTTTTTCTCCCGCAATTCTTGAATGGCAAAGTTAATATATGACATTTTATAATTGCCTAACGATGAAATTTTTTCCACATATGCAT
>JAMOVR010000003.1 GCA_027061945.1 Candidatus Heimdallarchaeota archaeon | reverse complement strand
ACATCCCAGGTTTTACTGATTCCATTGCTTTTATATGTGCTTCAGCCGAGATCTCACAGGCTTTCTTGATTAGAGATATTTCATGTTCATCCTTTATTAATCTGAAGGGATGGACAAATTCAGATACATCTTTAATAATATTGATTCCTTTGCCCTCTTTCCATTTAGAAGGACGAGTCTTATTTAAAAGGTTAATTATTTCGATGTCTTTTTCCTTGTCTACCCCAAAATTAAAAATTAGCTCTGTGTGTTGTTTTAGAAGTTCTTCAAGTTTTTCGCTGAACTTGTCAATAACAAATGCTTCTGTTGGGCCATAATATTTTTTAGCACCCTCCACACCGTATCTTTTGCCCGTCCAAGTTTCTTTTTCTTTGTCTCGTGGACGAACAAACAAATAATATGTCGACTTGTTATTTTCTTGATCTATGAAAAAAATTGCAGCACTTTCAGCCTCTTCAAATCCTGTGAGATAATATAAATCACTATTTTGCCGATAAGGATACTCCACATCATTAGACATAACAGAGATAGGGTTTGAGGTTAGGACTAATATTGCGTCCCCCAGTTTCTTAAATATTTTTTCTCTTCTTTTTTCATGTGCTTCGGGATAAAATTGATGCCCAATATGCGTGATTACTAATTCGTAGTGATTCACAAAGAAAAAATTCTTTTCAAGTTTTTGAAATTTTGGCTTAAGGAACGTTATTTTTTATACATCTTGAATTATTATGTTGCATAAATGAACTATTCGTTGCTTTTTCGAGGATTTTTTGCTTCATGGAAAAGCTTATCTCAAGACCGCGTTCTTGCGGGAATAATCTAATCAGGATTAGTTTTTATGGGATTTATGCCACAGACGTATAGCACGGATTGTTTCAACCCTGCTAGAATGTTCTATTCCAATCCTACTGTAACACAATCGGCATTGGTATTTGCATTGTTTTTCATTTTACTATCCATTTTTCCAAAAGAAGGGGAATTTTTTGCCAATAGAACTAAAAATCATGCAAGATATATGAAAAGAAAAAATTGGGAGGAGAAAAAATTGGAATTTTATAAAACAATTCTAAGCTTGGATGATTGCTTGGGCTTTCTTTGCGTTGTATTCGCCTTCTCCTTTAATGTAGTATTTGATCTTAAATACTTGCTTTGGCTGTAAAGTGAATGTCCATGTAATAACTTTGCCTGCTTCTCCAAAGGTGTGTTCCTCTTTGTCTACTGGAGGTTCTTCATAGGTGTCTCCTACTAATGTGAACCCTTCGGGGATTATGTCCTTGATTTGTATTGTTACTGGAGCCGAACCCTCGTTTTGACCACTGATGAGAATCATATAGCGTTTCTCGCCATCGATAGTAACACCCTTGACTGCTTTCCTTGTTCTGAAGCGCTTTCTCTGGTGAATAACGACGAGTTTCGCAACTAAGTCCTCGGTGGTCTCTACGGAAATGGGTTGTTCTAATGGTGGATAAATGTCTGCAATTGCTTTAGCGGGTGCAATGTACATTTCTTTGTCTGCTTTAGGTGCCACTGCATGAATAGGATATTTAACAACAAGTTCTTCTTGGGCTTTAAGTGGTCCAAATGATTTTTCTTCCATGTGTTCAAGGATAATTTTAACAGTATGTGGATGAGTGTAATCTTCATCGTCAGGCTCAATTATTACACTATACTCTTCGGGAGGTATCTCAGTCCCATCTTTCATTACGACAATTTCTTCTGGTTTGGGCGGTAAGAAGTCTTCTGGCACAAGATCTTCGATTTCTAATTTTTCTACTGGGCGATTACCTAATCCTTCAACAGTGATAATTGTAGGTACGTCTGCGGTTCTGTATGATTGGACTTCTGTAACTTCGAAGTCTTTCTTGATAGAAATGGCAATGAATTCAAGTTCTTCTTCGGGTATGGTTAATATTATTCTAGAAGTGTATTTTGTCTCAAATTTTACTGTGAAATCTACGTCATAACCGAATGATGGCTCTTCAGGAGATACATATTCCCATGTTAACCTGAATTCTTCCCCAGGATTAATTGTCTTTTCTTCATCGCTAGCATTTTCTCCTTTCCAGTCCACAGTAATGGTCCCATTTTCTAATGAACCCTCATAAACGATTACTTTGTTTAAGATGTAGTTGAATTCTGAAAGGTTACCTAAAACAAAAGCACATTTGTAGTTATCAGGGTTTTCTTCTTCTTCGAAACGCTCGACTTCATGGTATGAGTTTGATGCTCCATCTAAAGACTTAACTTTTAGGCCGCTTTGAGGTTCAGACTGGCTTTCATATGTAAGAGTCATTTTTCCAGTGTAGTAGGGGCTCAAGTCTTCTTTTTCAACTGAGACTACGAGGATTAATTCTGCTTCTTCATTTGCCCCTAATTCTTCCACTTTCCATGATACTGCATGTTCATCATCTAAGACGCTTATTTCGCCAGTAGTTGCCTCGTGGGTTTGTAATGTAGCAATTTCATTCAAATGTTTAACAAGTTCAAGATTTTGGACTGCATGATCGGCAGTATTTGTTACTCTTATTATAATATTGAATTTTGCTTCGACACCCGGAATTAGGTTTGGTGGCAGGTCTGTTTGTGGATCTACGTATTTCTGAGTTACTTCGATAATACTTGGATTTTCAATTGTCCCCTTATACTTTATTTCAAACTCTTCTTGGGCATCAAGGTCTCCTATAAAGATATGATCTTGTAATGTCTCTTCTTCGTTATCTTCAGGATGAACTTTGTCATTATTCTCGAGATAAAGGTCAATGCCCCAGACACGATCTCTGTTTCCTTGGTTTAAAATTGTTAATTGGCCAGAAGTACTTCCTTGATCTTTGATTCTTCCTTCGGAGTCAATAGAGACTTCTATGGTTTCATCAATTTTTGCTAGTAATGCTATATCTACCCATTCATCTTCTGGAGGAATGTCGTACTCTTCTGCGAATGGAACTTCTCCACTTTCGTAGACATATTCCGTTGCAGCTGTTTCGTCTGTTCCTTCAGCGGTTTCAGACTCAGGAGCTAATGGTTTACCTTCCAGTTTTTTTATAGCTTCCTCTACAGCTTTTCTAACCTTCTTTTCTTTTTCGAATTCTTTACGAGAACGTTTTTCTAGTTCTTCTAAGACGTCTGGATAAACATAGGGAAGATCGCCTAATTTTAATGCAGCTTCCGCCCTTTCGTCTTTATGTCTGCTAGTGTCTCGTAAGATATTTAGCAGTTCTTTGTAGTCTTCCATAGACTATCATACTTAAATAATTTTTAATCCCATTAAACTTTATGCCAACTTTTTCCCCATAAAATGGTTCGATTTGTTCAGATTTTGCCCTCAAATTGTGAATTTTTGCTTCTTATCTGTCGGAAAATTTTAAAAAAACCCAGATGGTGAGGAAAAAAAAAGAGAATTTTCTTTTGGCAGTACTACTTCGGTCTTAACTAGTAAGTTTAAAAATACTATTTATAAGGGGCAAAAAACATCCTCGGCCTCAGTTTCCGAAGAAATTATTAAAAAAGGATTATGCAATAATACTGGTATTATGAGTATTAATATTAAGCTTTTTAGAAATGGTATTGAATCAAGATATTTTACTTTAAATGATACTATTGGAATTAATGTAGAATGCGAAGAAAATAGTTCTGTAGGGATATTTATTCATGATTCTAAAGATAGAATTCGATACCGTGGATTTGGGAGTGGAAAAAAACTAGAATTCAAGACAAAAATCAAATATACAGATGTTTATGGAACTTGGAAATTAGTAATTGTAAACACTAAAACAAAAAAGAAAAGAGAATTATTATTTAAATTTGTAACCCCTGAAGAAATGCAAATTCAAGAGCTAATAGAGAACGCAAGAAGAAGACAAAAAAAACCAGTTAAAGACCTCCCAAAAGATTCTATTTTAAGATCTATAAAAGCAGGATGGGGTGTTCTTTTACCAAAACAAAAAATCCATATTTTGGCTTATCCTTTTTTGTTTTCAGGATTTATCTCAAGCAACCCATTAATAATTGAAGAAAGGGTGCTAAAAGGCGCTAAAGAAGAAAAGGCGCATAAAAATGAAAAAGAAGAAAAAGAAGAAGAAAAGTCCATAAAGCAAGTAGATTTAGGCGTCCCGGTCATAGAATTAAAAGGAATAGGAAGAACTTATGAGACACGTCTTAATCGTGCAGGAATTTTTACTACATCCCAATTAATCAAATATTCACCTGAAAAACTTGCAGAGATAACTAATGCCAGGATCTCACGATGCAAAGAATGGATCTCTCAAGCTAAACAAATTGAGAACGAAGACAGACATCCTTTAAGGGAGAGAACGAAAAGTACTCTCTCCACATCAAATGAGAGTATTTCAATTGAAAAAGTAAAGGGAATTGGACCTACCTATGCGCGAAGGCTACGATCTGTAGGGATAAATACTGTTGGAGATCTAATTAAGATGGAACCAGAACAAATAAAAGAAATAACTAAAGCGCCAATATCTAGAATTCATCAATGGGTAACATATTCCAAACAGCTTTTAGAATCTAAGGACATCACCAGAAAAAGTGATTTGGATGAGCAGGAAGATACTGATGAATTAATTCAGATTAAGGGTATCGGGCCAATAACTGCTAAAAAACTATTAAATAAGGGTATTTCAAGTATAAGGGACTTAGTTTTAATAGACATTGAAGAAATAAAACCATTAATTAGAGGTTCCCCCGAAAAGATTTCTGTAATAATTGGAAATGCATTCTATGCGCTATTAATTAAAAATAAAGACGAAGCGCTTCAAACATTAAAACAGCTAAAAGAGAAGGACAAAACAAAACAACTAGAACACCTCATCAATAAAATAAATGAGATAGATATAGCAGAAGCTGCGACAATTATTTCAGAGTATAAATTGAAAAAATTTAATGAAACACAGAAAAAATAAATTGCTCATGAGACAACGTGTTTTTAATCGTACTTAGAAGTTGCCAGACGCTAATTCTTCTACCGCTCTTTTTAATCGATCTGGATGGGCGCCCACCCATCTTCCAATCATTTGTCCTTTTTTAAAAACTAAGAACGTAGGAATACTAAAGATACCAAGTCTTGAGGCAAGTTCTGGATTTTTATCTGTATCTAGCTTAGCAAAAATGATCTTATCATGATACATTTCTGCTAGTTTCTCATAAAGAGGCGCAATTGCTAAGCATGGTTTGCACCATAATGCCCAACAATCAATGATTACTGGCTTATAAGGATTATTAATCACTTCGTCAAAATTTTGACTTGTTAGGTGAACAATGTAAGGGTTAGCCATATTACTTCAGAATATTTTTCGCGTATACTATTTTCAAATTATTGCTTAGGCCATAATACTATTATTTATGGAAAAAATAGTTTTAGTTCTATTAGCGGAAAAATTCCTTCTCAGAAGGAAGGGAACCTCACACCGATAGAGCTAAACTTTAAAATCAGTTGCAATTGTTTTCAGATAATTTTTTTAGTTTTAGTCTTTCGAAATGTAACCATATTTGATTATTTTTATCAATTGTAAACTGAACTGGTAATTTACCTCCAATTTCAGTAAAAGTATAGTAATTTAGTTGCTTGTAATATGGTGTACCGTCATTTTTAGGAAAAATAGGTATTTCTGTCCCTATAGATAAGGGCTTTAAAAACAATGAACCATTTTTAGAGATTACTTGAACTTTTTCTAAGCCTCTATAAGCAGAATACATCCCAGTTAATTTATTATGATGATATCTAAGAACCAATTGAGGGTGATGTTTTTTTGGTTCTAATCCCATAATTTGTAAAAGTACTGCTTGTGCTAAAGATCTAGGGCTCGGATGATGATTAGAAAGAAAAATAACGCCTATTTTTTCTTCAGGTAATAAGGCCATCCATGCACTAGCACCCATGTAGCTTCCAGAATGTTGTACAAGTTTATGCCCATAAAAGTCCTCATGGACTGCCAGTCCATAACCATAGCCAGTACGCCCATATTCACCAAAAGCTGCTTTGGCTAGAATATTTGGATATTTATCTTCGAATTGTATTGAATGCATTTGTTTCAGTAATTCTGGAGCAATTATTTGTTTCTCATTGAAGTTTCCTTCGTTCAAATGCATAATCATATAATTAGTCATTTCATTTACTGAAGAAAATAACCCACCAGCTGCAGAAATAAACTTTTTTTCGGGATAATCAATAGGAATTAGCTTGGGAGGATTAGAACCGGGTTTTATGATATATGGTGTAGCCAAGTTTAAGTTGTCAGTAATATCTTGCTCAAAAAAGCCAGAAGTTTTCATTTTTAAGGGGTTAAGTATCTCTTTTTTGATAAAAGTAGAAAATGATGTATTGGAAACAATTTCAATTATTTTTCCAAGTAATTCGTATGCAAGATTATTATAATAAAATCTTTTACCAGGTTTTTCAGTAATAAATTCTTCAGCGTCATTCAGCACTCTATAGATATCATCCCATGTACTCCAAGGAATTTTTGGAATCTCATTATTCACGCCATAAATATCTTCCATATTAACTTCAAACAAGGGATCAAACATGTTTGGTATCCCTGACGTATGAGTAAGTAAATGTTTAATTCTAATAGGATCTTCTTCAAAACCAATTTTTATTGGTAAATAATCTTTTAGTTTGTCATCTAAAGAGATTTTTCCTTTTTCTACTAGCTTAAGTATACCTAAAGAAGTAAATGACTTAGTAACCGAAGCAATCATATATAGGCTGTTAGAAGTAGCCGGAATATTTTTTTCAATATTTATGGCCCCATAGTTTCTAGTTAATATAACCTGATTCTCATAAACTACACCTATTGACAATGCAGGGGCCCTAGTTAATTGAAGCTCATCAATAAGCAATTTGTCCAGTTTCTCAAGATTTTCTTCTTTAAGAAATTGATCAATATTTATTTTATTGGTCATTGATTTAATAGTTTAACTACATGTCTTTTCAGAGTTTCTAATAAAAATAAGCAAAAGAAATTTTTTGGGATCATTATTCTTCTATAGTAAATTCCCATCCACAATGAAAATCTCTCTCCATTTTATCAGGAGGTGCTGCAATTACTTTTGTTTTTATTCTAGGGTCAATTGTTTCTGCGAACCCAGTGTATTCAACTATACCAATACTTTTACAGGGAAAAAGAGGCAAGTTTTTACGTTCTCTTGCTGACTGAACCCTACAAGTAATCATTTTATAGATTAGCTTGTTTTTGCTTGGTCTTTCTATTTTATCCACATTTACTCTAGCATACATTCTTAATTTCAAAGCCTTTTCCAACCCATCTAAGCCAGAACCCACAGGGATATTAAATTCTTTCATTATTCTTTTTGCTTCAATTACTGTAAACCGTTCCCAACTTTTTCTATCAATTTCCATTGCTTTTTCTAAGCCATCAGTTTCTTCTAAAGCTAAGAACCAAGAGCCATCATGTGCAAGCCAATTCTTAGCGTACATATTTATAATTTTGATTAATTCTTCTTTTGACATAGAGTTTAAATCAAGCATACGTATTCTGTTTAGTCGAGTTGTTAAAAAAAAGTTGTTAGTTAAAAATTAAGAAAAATAAACATATTTGATGAGTTATAAGCAGAAAAAGTAGTAGATCTTTTTATTTTAGCGGAAAAATAAAAGAAGAGGTTATAAAAAAATAAGTGCCTAAAAATGATGGTATTTTTTGGGGCATGTCGGAAACATTTAGAATTAAAGATTATTTAATGAATATTAATGAATGAGAAGAAGTTTTATGATAAACCGGGTTTTTGGATCTTAGTAGGTGCTCTAAACGCAGGAATGTCCGTATCTATGGGTGCTTATGCTGCACATATGTTATACGGCAAAGTAAGTGATGTCACTTTAACTACATTCTACAAAGGAGTTAAATATCAAATGTATCATGGATTAGCTTTAATATTGGTCTCCTTATTAATGATACATTCTAGTTCAGACTTAAAAATGTATAAAATAGTTGCTTGGATTTTCTTTATTGGGATAATTATTTTTAGTGGGAGTATGTATCTAATTGTTTTAGCAGGAATTAATTGGGTAGGATATCTCACACCAATTGGTGGAATTGGTTTTGTTGTTGCTTGGGTTTTTATGGGATATCAAGCCTGGAAAGACTTTCAATAACTTTAAATTCGTGTTTAATCTATTGAAATTTTTGATTAATAATAGGAAGATTTATGTTTTCTTTATTTTGAAAGGTTTCATATGCAAGTTTATGGTCTTTGTAAGGAACTCTTTTAACATTAATTATGAAGTCTCCAAGTATCTTCTCTTTTCTACTCGAGACCTCAATTTCCTTTACTATCATATAAAACCCTTTTTCATGTCGAAATACTTCAATCTGGTTGTAAGTATTTCTAGCTTTTGTTAGATATCTAAAAGAAGACATTGTCCCAGCATTTGAAATGACAGACTTTTCTACTTGTACTGCGTATCCTATGTGTTTAAACCCATGTAGTATTAGATCAATATTCCCTGTAGTAAATGCCGCAAGTACGTCTCCAGAGTCATTTAATACCGTGTCATGTTTTGTTCTTGGTGTTGGAATTAGTTGATGATGAAAAGCAGTAATCGTTAGACGTTCCTTTTCTTTACTAAAATCTTCAATCACTCTTTTCATAGTTCTTCTACCAATAGAACCAGCTTGATCTTCGATCAAACAAGAATTTATTCCTTTTACAACCAGTTTTTCGTTTTCGAAATATGGATCTAATGGTCCGATATATTCTGGGAAAAGTTCCCATCCTAAACTAAGCATGTCCCTTTTTCCAGGTATTACCATCACAGGTGCAATAAAATCGGCTAATAAGTCTTTAGCCATCTCGAACTCTTCGAATCTTGAAGAAAAAGTTAAATCTCCGGTATGGATTATTATGTCAGGATTTGATCGATTAATTTTATGCACTGCTTTAGTAAAAGCCCTTTCATCAAAATCTGTTTTTCCAATGTGCGTGTTTGATATATGTACTATCTTGGCAAAAGGTTTTAGCTCAGTTATTTGTGGTTTTGGTGCAAATACATGATATTTTGTTAATTCAGTTATTGGATCTAGCCTGAGGGGAATAACTTTTAAGATAACCTTGTTTCTTTTAAGAGGATCAGTTTCAATGTCTAAGATCGCAATACTTTGCTGTTCTCGGTATCTTGTTTTTTTACAAGACATTGTCCCAGCATTTATTACGACCATTTCTCCCGATCCATCTGTTACTGTATAAGAATTGCTTATATGCCTATGGCCATTTATTACTAATTGAACATCTTCATCAAGCAATAACTTTAATACATCTCCACTATCTTGAATAACACTTCTTTCTCTTCCAGTATGAGGAATTGGAAGTAATTGATGATGAAAGACCACTATTTTGTAATATTCTTCATTTGCCATTTCTAATTGTTTTTTAATCCATCTGAGAGTTTTAGGCCCAATTCTTCCCTCATTCATGTCTGGAATCGAGGAATCTATTCCGATCATTATAAAGCCAGGCTCTTCATATACGAATGATCTTTCTCCAATCATTTCTTCCCATAATTGATCACCAACATTTTTGCTGTCATGATTCCCGGGAATTAGGAACAAAGGCTTTTTTATTTGTTTTAATTTTGATATAGATAATTCATAATCATCAAGAGTTCCAATATCAGTAAGATCCCCCGCGTGAATAACAAATTTTAGATCCCATCGATTTATGAGATTGACTCCTTTATCATATACTTTCTCAAGAAAAGATCCCCCATGGGTGATATGAGTGTCACTAATTAGTCCAATTCTGAACACAATTACTAATTATATTTCACTCTGTATTAAATTTTGATAGTTAATTGAAAATATAATATATCAAAGCGGAAGTTTAAAGATCTTCGTCGATCTCTTCTTTTTTGTCATTATCATCTACAGCATACTGAGGAAATAATTCAGGATCTTCTGCATAATGATAACTTATGGCAAAAAGTCCAAAGAACAGTAACGCAGCAAGTACTATTACAACAGTTCTAAGGTTTTGGTAACGATTAAGAAAATTAACTACGGTAAATACTGGGATCATGGCATAACCCATTTTAGATTCACCTTTTTTACCAAGCCCTTTACCAAACCGAATCACCATCTCAGTAGTGGATAAAATGGTAGCTAATATGGTTACTGCGTTTATAAAAGTGGAATGGTAACCAGGAGAGTTTAAGAAAATAAGTAAAAAGATAACAAACGCAACAATTTTTAACAGTAATACTTGTTCATATGGAACACGTTCATTAGGATTAACTTGTGCAGCACCTTCCTTAATCATTAACCAGAAATTACCAATTGCAACAGAATCTGCAAGACAGAGGCCAATTCCATATAATAAATTTACACGAACTGTCCACTGGGACCATACATACGTTAGTAATTTTACATAACTTAGATAAAAAGCAGCAGAGAGTGAAAAAGGCACTAGTATAATAATAACAAAAACAAATAAATTTAGAATCCAACGGATTATTCCTAAGAAGGGTATCTTTTTGAAAATATAATATGGAATGGCAAGTGCTCCTAAAACTGCTATGAATGGAGAAGCAATAGGGAGCACGAAGAAAGTAAATACAAACATAGCATTTAGGCCGTAAAAAATTTTCTGGTCAATTCTTACTCTACCTAACGCCCTTCCAACCAATAATAAAGCGTTTGCTACTCTAGTTGCTCTGAATATAAGAAAAAACTCCCATGGTGCACTGAAAAAAAGAGGAATCCCGATCCATATTATTGCCCATTTTACAGGTTCTGAGATATGAATATTGATAAATTGGAAATAGAAGAAAATAATATCTAAGGTTTTAGATATATCTGCTTCCCATTTCCAAGTAAAATAAATAAAGTATCCAGGAATAAAGAGGATTAATAATAAAACTACTAGTCTTTCTATTCGTAGTTCACTCAAACGAGTACTCATCGAATATATTACTCTTATAAAACATAAAAAAGGATTCTAAATAAAAATAACATTAAAAAAATCATGAAAAAAGATATTGAAGAATTAGAAATGAAAATTTGAAGGATTAACTTTTGTTTTTTTACATCATGCCAGGCATTCCGCCCATGCCGCCCATGCCGCCCATGCCGCCCATGCCGCCCATACCAGCAGCACCAGCTTGGCCACCTTTGTCTCCTTCACTGGACTTGATAGCAATGATATCATCAATTCTTAATATCATTTCAGCGGCTTCACTGGCGGATTTAATGGCTTGTTTCTTTACTCTTAATGGTTCAATTACACCGATTTCAGTCATGTCAGTGATTTCACCGGTGAATACATTTAAACCAACATATTTTTGACCCTTACCATGAGCACTGATCAATTCAGTTAGTTTTTCGATAGGGTCAAACCCTGCATTTTCAGCTAAAGTCATAGGGATAACTCTTAATGCTTCAGCAAACGCTTTTGCTGCAAGGCCTTCTTTTCCACTAAGTTTGTTAGCGAATTCCTCAAGTTTAACGGCAAGTTCTGCCTCTGGTGCTCCGCCACCAGGTAAGTAAGCCTTATCTTCAAGGACATCCCTTACGACACTGATTGCATCGACAAATGCCCTTTCAGCTTCATCAGTGGTGTACTTTGAGGCACCTCTGAGCATAACAGTAACTGCCTGTGGATTCTTGCATTCTTCTACGAATACATAGTGATCATCACCGATTTTTTCGGCACGAATAAGACCAGCTTCACCTAAGTCATCAGCAGTTAAGTCTTCTAAGTTAGATACAATTCTAGCTCCTGTTGCTTTAGCGAGTTTTTCCATATCGCTTTTCTTAACACGGCGGATTGCCATGATTCCTTTCTTGGCAAGGAAGTGCTGTGCTAAGTCATCTATTCCTTTTTGGCAGATTACAACGTTGGCGCCTGTTTCAGCGATTTTATCGACCATCTCACGAATCATTTTTTCTTCTTGATCAAGAAATGCTTGGACGCTTAAAGGATCATTGATTCTAATTTCGGCGTCAAATTCCGTTTTTTCAATTTCAAGGTTCCTGTTAATTAAAGCGATTTTTGCGTTCTCTATTTTTCTTGGCATGTCAGGATGGAGAATTTCTTTGTCGAGAACAATTCCTTTAATTAATCTTGATTCACTTAGGGATTTACCTTGTTTTTGCAATATTTTGACATTATCAATGTCTACAGTTATTTTTCCATCTCTTTCTTCAAGAACAGATAAGGCAGCATCTACTGCTAAGTTGGCAATTAATTCTTTAGCATTACTGACACTTTTGCTATTCAAAGCAGTTGAAGCTATTTTTATTAGAATATCTTTTTCCTTTTTTGGTTCATCAATTCTTTTGGCCATTTCTTCTAAGATCTTTTGTGCCTCTTCAGATGCTTTTTTGTATCCGGAAACGATGTGTGTTGCGTGTACTTTCTTTTCTAATAGTTCTCCGCCCAGTCTTAATAGTTCGCCGGCAAGAATTACTGCAGTGGTTGTCCCATCTCCAACAACCTTGTCTTGGCTTTTGCTGACTTGAATGATTAGTTTTGCAGCAGGATGTTCTACATCTAATTCTTCTAAGATGGTTGCACCATCATTTGTAATTACCATGTCCCCAAGAGAATCGACAAGCATTTTGTCCATTCCTTTGGGGCCTAGTGTGCTTTTTATTGCCTCTGCAATTGCCATTGCGGCCATTATATTGTTTTTTTGAGCATCTTTACCGGTGTTTCTTTCTGTTCCTTCTTTGAGGATAATTACTGGTTGTCCAGCCATCATATTTTGTTCACCTCTTTCGTGTAGAACTGTGTGACTATGTCAATGCAGTTTTCTTCGTGATGAAAGATTCTGTGGTGACTATTAAAGTAATCGTTAGTATACAACTTTAAGTCCCATACCGAGAGGACAATTTTATGAAAAAAGCTCAACAACAGATATGAATGCGAAATACACAATAATCATAAAAAACGTGAAGAATACAGATCACTTTATACGAAAAACAATCACATATTTGTATGTTATAAAATAAGTGGGTTCCTTACGTGGCCGTTAGTGGACTGTTAGGTATTTTAAGATTTTTCTCATTCAACTCTATGCGGTAGACCACGCCTGGATAGGGCTTCATCAGTCTCTTCTCCCCTCTGAGTTCATCGAAAAGCAAGTCATTGACTTAGTTACTCCCTTTATGGGGAACCTGTCTCCACCTAAAAGATGATTAGTGCTGACCAGTTTGTTTCCTCTTTTAAAAACATTGTAGCAACTGATGAATTGCCTGTTGAAAACACAATGTTTTTCACCCGTAACTTTATTTCCTGTCCCTCTTGGGAATTCATTTTGCTCCTGCTGAACACGGGACAGATTTTAGACGTGAATGAATGATTGTTAAAGTGGTTTGTAACATTTTGGGTGAGTCCTAATCCTAATGTTTTGTTTTAGGCCTTAAGTCTTAGGTTTTAGAAGCCTCTTTTAAAGTATAGTGCCGTTCCATAATCACTAACGCCTATACTTATCCACAAATACATAACAGCCTTGGTAGGCATATAATTAAACTAGTAAACCACCCCCTTGCGAAGGCAAGGAGTAGTTCACAGATGGGACTTATTGTCAACAAGAAAGTCAAAAATATTCTTCAATAACTTAATTAACATTTAAAATAGAAATAGAGAGAAACGTAGAAGCAAAAGATTTCTTTATTTAAAATTTTTATAATAAGAATTCAGGGGGGGATTCTACGTAGATTATTGGTATGATCTGAAATCCAGGTGTTTTTAGGGAATTAGTAAATTCCCATTCTTCTCCTTGTTCTGTTAATTTATAGGCAATAAACTTTTTATCAATTATCCCATCGTATTCATAAAATGCTGTTAATGGAAGACCTCTGTACTGATAATAACCAGGCAAGATCTGTGTTATGAAGAAAACGGTTTTTCCATCTTTAGTAGAGGCAAAAAGGTTAGCTATTCCTCTCTCATGAGCAGAGGATACTAGCAATCTGACTAAATCATTCATTGACTTAAACTTGAATGTTTGTGATTTTGGGATCTCCATAATATCACTACTCCTTGTGCTTTTAAAAACTAAGATACTCTAATGTTTTTTGGTGAAGCTTTTTAGTACTGAGTATATAACTAACTGTTTTGTTATACCACGACATGACAAAAAATGGATTGCTTTTTTTAATTTTAACGTGAATTAAGTAATAAATAAAACTAATTAATCGGCTGAATTGTTAGTATATATCTTAGTATTGTACTTGCTTGTGATGCAAGATATTGTTTTTTTCCTAAAGTAAGTAAATAATGTGGACATAAATTATTTAATACAATATTCGGGACATCATTTTGGGCCCCAAAAATGAATAATATCTCTTTTTTCATGGATTTTTCATTGATTTCTTTTTTTAATTGGAAGTATTGTTTTCCTTCTGTTGCTAATAGAACTAAATTATAGTTATTCTTTATTTGTTTCCAAGTATTAGCTGATATTTGTTCTTGTTGAACACGGAGTTCATTTTTCATGATTTGGCTTATCTTTTTGGCGATTAAGGGTTCTGTTATGTTCTTCGAAAAAATATTTTCATTTAGGGTATAGATTATTTGTTTTTCTTTATCCCCAAGTAATGCGACTAAAATATTCACTGGTTTTCTCAAAGTGTTACCTTCAATTGAAGAAAGAATAAACCGAGCGATTACGTCAAGTCGCCCTTTATTTACTATTTCTCGAGGCTTAAAAAAGTCTGGTCTGGCCGTATCTGAAACGATTAAGAAACTAAAATCCATCGTTTCTCACTTTCAGCGTTATGTGAAAATAGTAAAAAATTAAGAGGAAGTACGCAAGTAATTTTGCCGTCATTTTTAACATTAAAGGAAGTAATTTAATTTCTTAGTATCTGTCTTTTGACTTCCTGCTTTCCTTAGAACGCACTTTAACTTGACCGATATGAACTGCACAGGACACACAATAATAAACTGTTATCTTATTTCTTGGAATGATCGCTCCTTGTTCTCTTAATTCTTTCGCTAGGGAGCGATCTACAAAGCTTATCCATCGGGTTCTTTTTACTGCTTTATCGATGGGGACGGATTTTCCACATTGGGCACATTGCACTGTGCGGGATTTTCCTTTTTCACCTTTATTTCGGCCACCAGACTTTCTTTTTTTTGGCATTGTTCTAACCCCTAGGTTTGTTTGAAATCAAGTTGATTACCAGAATCTTTGTTTTTAACTTTTGGGATAACAGATTATTAGAAATGTTTTATGAAAATTTATGATATATTACTAGACAAAATAGAATATAATAATAAAAAACAAATGAGTTATTTTAGCTTATTTACAAGGATTAATATTTTTAATATGACTATGTAGAGATACAATATTATTGTTTTTTATCACACTTTGGAATTGGGTTTTCAGCCGACAAAATAAAAAAAGTATTCCTTAAATTATTAGGTAAATTTTTTACTTAGTTACATCAGTAATAGCCTTATCAATTCTAAGTTTTTCGCTTTGTTGACTAGTTTTGTTAGGGATATTCTTCAAAAACTAGTGTGTTGTTGGCAACAAAATTTAATACTTCTTTTGTGGGAGTATTTATGACGCTCTAAAAAAGCAAACGAGTGTGAGGTTAAAAGAAAGCATGTCGTTTGATGACCAAGAATCAACTATCTGCAAAATTTGCGGACTGCCTACTGAATATTGTGTATGTGAAAGCATCGCAAAGGAAGACCAAAGGGTTCGTGTGGCCCTAGAATTTAGAAAATGGCGTAAACCCTATACCGTAATATCAGGAATAGATCAGAAAGCCGTCGACCTTAAAGACTTGGCTGTAAAGTTAAAGTCTAAATTGGCGTGTGGAGGGACTGTGAAAGACGGTGTGATTGAGCTACAAGGAGATCATCGTTACCGTGTCGTTGAACTACTCAAAGAAATGGGTTTCTCGGAGGATCAGATCGATCTTGTAGGTTAGGCACGGTAAATAAAAGATTCACATTAAAAAAAGAGATATAATAAAGATGCTGTCTCCTCCTGCGCATTAAAGTAGGGGATTTTGTAAATACTATGTTTTTAACTTGACTGGCGGGAAATCTTCTTCCTCGTGGGAAGGTGGATTTGGGGACAAAAGTCAATAATATTATATATTTATGTAATTATTATGGATTGATTAGGAGTAATCATGAAAAATGGACTTAGACAGAAACTCACAATTCATTATTATACTCACTACATGTCGTTGGAAAACAGACAAGGACAATAATGCTTATCTGGACATTTTGAAGATTGGGCTGAGACGTCATGTAGTGCCTATGGAGAGAACCATAAAATCTTCTCCGAGCTGCCCCTCTCAAAAACAAGGGATAGTTCACGGAGAGAAACCAATCTTTGCTTAACTGACGTAGAGGAGATATTATTTGGCAGGTGTTGAGAATAATTTTAAGCCACGGCCATATCAAGAAAAGATCTTAGAACAGACTTTAGAACTCCTTAAACAAGGAAAAAACCCAATTATTGAATTAGATTGTGGTATGGGGAAACGTCTTCTTACATTATGGCTAAGTGAAAAACTAAAAACAAAATTTAGAATAATATTAATTCTGAATTCTTCTGCGTCATTACAAGAAACATCTAGATTTATGAGAGAGCACTGGAAAAAACAGGATGAAATTGGTATTTTATCTAGTAGGGTTTCTTCTAATTATAGGGAGTATTTATTAAAAGAAAAAAAACTATTAATTTCATTACCACAAACATTGGCAAACACAATTAAAAAGACTGGAGAATTTTTACCCCATGATCACAATTGGTTGATAATAATAAATGAGATAGATCAAATTATTAGACGTGTAAGTGGAAAGACATTCTTAAAACAGCCATATCCAATTATTTTGTCCAGTTCTTTAGACTTAAGAATAATAGGAATGAGTGGTACTCTTAGAGATGAACATTATGTTCTCGATGACGAACAACTCAAGATTAGAAAAGACTTAGATAGTCTTAGGAGAGTCATACCAAACTCAGAAATTTTATTTATGGATGAATTTTTAGAAGATACAAAGCCATTTATTTCTCATACAATTATACGACAAGTTTTTATTGAAGATCTATGGACACAGAAAGTTGCAAAAATTATTGAAACCGAAATCCAGGCAGTTAAGCAGGATGCAAAAGAATATGGTATACCTATTGGTAAGGGGCCATTTGGTCTTCTTCCCCAAGATTTTTATCCGAGATCTGAGGAAGAAGAACTATTGTTGAATAAATTATCTCGCCTATATTTAATAAGAAAATATTTGTATGCAATGCCTGCTAAAGATGTTTTAAGACATCTTTATTCAGTTATAGAAAAGAAAAAGATCTCTGATTTATGGAAAGATCTTCCTCATTATAGACATAAAACGAAATCTTTAGAATTATTGTTAAAGGAAAGTGAATTTAGCGTAATTTTATGTTCTTATCTTTCTACTGTCGAAGAGGTCAAATCCTTTTTATCTTCTAAAGGATGGAAAATTGAGGTAATTACTGGTAAAACATTAAAAAGAGATGAAAAGTTAAAACAGATCAGAAGCGAAAGTGGCAAACATGCAGTAATTCTTTCGAATGTAGGTGAAAGAGACATTGATATTCCAGAGGCTGATAGCTTAGTTATTTATGATTCAGTCAATACTGTTAAAACAGTTTATCAGAAATTGAAACGTTCACGTGGTGGAAATGCATTTATTTTGACATATTCATCTACTTCTGAAGAAGATAAGGTAATCAGAATCTTACAGAAAATTAAGGAAAGATATAAATGGTCTGTTATTTTTGAAAAAGAAATATATCTAGACTTCTAGATAACTTCCCTTGAATATCAAAAATTATTATTTTATGAATAGTATCCAGTATACTTCTCTGAGTTTTTATCGTCATTTTCACCCCATTTCTTGTTGGGATAATACTGTTCATTATATTCGTCCCATACTTCAGGAACATCTGAACCAATTCTCCTGTTAAAATAATCCATGTTTTGGCGGTAATAACCGAATTTTTTCAATAGTTGGATAAGTTGATATCTCTTTTTATATAGGGCTCTTAGCTTTGCTAAAATTTCGTCTCCTGGATTTGATTGTTGTTTTATCATAGATTTTAGAGTTTCGATAGATTCGTCGATGGAATAAAGCTCAGAAT
>JAMOVR010000002.1 GCA_027061945.1 Candidatus Heimdallarchaeota archaeon | reverse complement strand
GTCAATGATATTTCGAATTTCAAGAAGTTTTTCCATTACTCTTTTACGATAAGGGACATCTACACCTTGAGGCGAAGATTCGCTCTTAAGATCGTTAGAGGTCTTTTTCATATAGCCTTTCAAACTTTCCAAAGATGCTTCCATTGTTTTTCCCATGGACGCAGAAGTTTTTATATTGGTTGTTCTTGTCTCAGTTACTCCGGTTTCTTTTTGCTGGATATATTGGGAAGGCTTTAAAACATGTTCCTCCTCCTCAGAACTGTGTTTTTCTTTTTCTATTACTGGTGGTGCGGGTACCGCTGGAGAACTATCTCCCATATATCCACATGAAGGACAAGGTGCTCTGACATAATATTGACCACAATTAGGACATGTTGGCATTTTTTTCACCTCAATTGACCGACGCAGGCTAGAACTCCTAATTCAATAGGAAGTAAAAGTCGGTCGGACTCGTATTTATTTAACAAAACAACATTTATTAGAATATTCGTGAATTATTCCGCAAAAACAATTTAATAATAGAAATTAAATAAATGTAAATTACCACTTGCTTTTGCGAGAGAATTTCAGCTTCATCAAGAACACTCGCCCCGCAACCGCCCACTTACTTCATTCATTGTGGGGATAATCTTGAGAACATTTTATGGAGTTTTCTCCACAAGCGCTACAAAACGGAACTTCCTGTCCCACCGATTAAAATGTTTAAAGAAACATTGCAATTTCCATCTGTTTCATAGCCACACAAAGAACAAACAAACACCCTCTCACTCAATCTTAGGTTTACTATTTCTCCTCACGTCATCTTCCTTTCCTTCTGTTCTATTATGTTTGCCTTTGGTTTTTATCTACCTCACATAAGAAAGGGAAATTTCTGTCAATAGAATTAATTAAAGTACAAATATTGTATTTATTTAGCCATATTATTTAGATCAAGATCCTTTTCTCATATAATAACCTACTTTAAGAATTATCAATAAATATAGTAATGTAGAATTTGCGGTGGGTACGAATGTTTTTATTTAAAAAAAGAAAAGAGGAAAAAAAGAAACAAGAACAGACTAAACAAAAACAGACCCCCGAAGAAAAAGAATATTTATTTAAAATTTCTTTGTTAGGTGATGGTGCAGTAGGAAAAACTAGCCTTCGTAGAAGATACATGGGGCAGGGATTTACTACTCAACACTTAATGACTATTGGTGCTGACTTTGCAATTCTTGAAAAAGAAGTAGATGGAATAAAAGTAACTTGGCAAATTTGGGACTTAGCCGGCCAGGAAAGCTTCAAGAATGTAAGAAATATGTATTATAGAGGATGTTTCGGCGCGTTGCTTGTGTTTGATATCACAAATAAACAATCTTTTCTTAATCTGGACAACTGGTTAAAAGAACTTTTAAAACATAATGGTAGAGGGCCTATCCCATTAATAATCCTCGGAAACAAAGTGGACTTAGAAGAACAACGCCAAGTTTCTCAAGAGGAAGTAAATCAATATGTAGAGAACTTAAAAAAACGTTTTTCAAAAGAATCCATTGAAATAAAATATCTTGAGACAAGTGCTAAAACAGGACTTAATGTAGAAGAAGCTTTTGAAACATTAGGAAGCGCTATTTTTTCATATTTGAAGGCAAAAGGAAGATTTTAACCAAAAAATAATTTAGATTTTTACAAAAAATCACAATCGATATTTCTGAGAATAAAATTAAAATATAAACATCAAGGATCAAAAACCGTATTGAAAAACTTTTCAGCGTTAGCAGTAGTCTTAGAAGCTAAAACATCAAGCTCAATCCCTTTTAGATTAGCAATGTACTCTGCTGCGTCTCTTATCCATAAAGGTTCATTGGGATTTATGTCTGGTTTAAATGGCATAAAAGGACTGTCCGTTTCAAGTAAAAGATGACTTAAAGGAGTTCGCTGAGCAACTTTTCTCCAGTTTCTTCGGCTTCCAACTGCAGTAGGTACCCCAATATAGAAGCCCAAGCCAATAGCTCTTTCAATTTCATCCTTATTACCTTCAAACGAATGTAAATAAACAGGAACAACGGCGTCTTCTAATAATTCTAAACAATCGGTCTCAGCATTTCTAGAATGAATAACAAGTGGTAAATCAGTCTCGTTTGCATATTGTATTATTTTTTTGAAGTATTGTCTTTGTTCTTCTCTTTTGTCTTCTTCTTTAACCCAATAATAATCTAAACCAACTTCTCCAATAGCAATTACGGTATCTCTATTTTTATCAATATATTTTCTCAAGATCTCATAGTTTTTCTTAGAAACAATTGTTGGTTGTAACCCAATAGCTATCTTAACATTTGAATAGGTTTTTGCAACTTCGATCCCAAAGTCATGTGTTTTGGGATCAGAACTAGAATTAACAATACCAATAACACCATTTTGTTTTGCTCTTTTTATGACTGCCCCAATTTTATGTTTTTCAAACCAAGGAGGTAATAAGTGAGCATGGGCATCAACTAATTTTGTTGTTTCCATGTATCTTATTCAATAAAAAAACGAAAAAAAGGATTTGGATTCTGACTATTTTTGTTTTAAATTAAAATAAATTAAGAAAAATGAATGAACTAAAAAAAGTATTTTAAAAAAATAATAAATACAAGCGTAATTTAATTTTTATTTTCGTTTATAGCTTGCCTTGAAATACTGCTTTTTCTCCAAGTCTTTCTTCTATTCTTAATAACTGATTATATTTAGCAGTTCTTTCGCTTCTTGCGGGTGCTCCTGTTTTTATTCTTTCAGCCTTAATTGCAACTGCTAAGTCTGCTATAAATGGGTCTTCTGTTTCTCCAGAACGGTGAGAAACAATAACGCCCCAATTACTTTCACGGCAGACACTAGCGGCTTGCAATGCTTCAGTTAATGTTCCAATCTGATTAACTTTTAGTAACAGATAATTTGCAGAACCCATACTTATTGCTTTTTTTATTCGTTCTACATTTGTTACTGTTAAATCATCAGCTACGATACTATATTTATCTCCAATCATTTTAGTAAGTTTAGCAAAAGATTCAAAATCGTTCTCATCAAAGGGATCTTCTAAGGATATCATGGGGAACTTTTCTAAAAGTTCAATATAATATTCAAGAAGTTCATCGGGTGTTAGAATTTTTCCATCAACATAATATTTTCCATCTTTAAAAAATTCACTAGCAGCAGCATCAATAGCTAAGGAAACTTGAGTTCCAGCCTCATAACCTGCTATCTTTATTGCATTTAATAGCATTTCTAATGCATCAGATGCTTTATCAATTGGTGGCGCAAAACCACCTTCGTCACCAACATTGATTGCCGTCGGCCCATATGTTTCTTTTAGTAGGGATTTCAAAGAGTGATAAATTTCAGAGCCTGCTCTTAATGCTTCTTTAAAAGAGTCAAAACCATGAGGCACAATCATGAACTCTTGGATAGCTAATTTTCCTCCCGCATGTTTACCGCCATTAATCACATTCATAAATGGCACAGGTAAAGTATAGTCTTTATTTGGAGTAATTACTTCATATACCCAATTCCCTTGGACTGCAGCCCTCAATTTTGCTACCGCTAAAGATACACCTAATATTGCATTTGCACCTAGTTTTGACTTAGAAGGAGTTCCATCAAGTTCAATCATTAATTTATCTATTTCCTCTTGACTGTCAAGAGAATGACCGACTATCTTAGGCGCAATAATGCGGTTTACGTTGTTTACAGCCTTTAAAACACCTTTTCCATGGAAACGGTTGTCTTTATCTCGAAGTTCTAAAGCTTCGTGTTCACCAGTCGAAGCACCAGAAGGTACCATTGCGATCACGATTTTACCTTCGGCTTCCGCTTCCACCTCTACGGTTGGATTCCCACGAGAATCCAGTACTTCTCGAGCTTTGATCCTTTCAATAATGGTCATATCATGAAAAGGAAGGAACGCGTATGATATAATTACTTCGGATAAATCGTTTTTTTAAAAACCCCACTTTTTAGGGTGATTTATATTCAGTTATGACTTTCTGAAAATCATTGTTTTTAATAATAAAAATGCACATTTGTACATATTCACTAAACAGAAAATAAAAAATATTTTTAAATCAAAATATTGAAATTCAAATTCTCTTTTATTATTAGTTATTCTTTTGGTTCTGGCAATCCAAAATCTTCTTTAATGTTTTCCCAACTTTCCCCTTCATCGATTAATAGACTGAGAACTTCATCTAAATCCTCATGAGACACTCTTATTTGTTCCATTGTATCCCTGTCTCTAATAGTTACTGTATCATTTTCTAATGTGTTATAATCTATTGTTATGCAGTAAGGGATACCGATTTCATCTGCTCTCGCATATCTTTTTCCGATACTCCCTGTTTGGTCATAAATTACATCAAAAGAATCTTTTAACTCTTGGTATATCTCATAAGCAGCATCGTCTAAGCCATCTTTTTTCATTAGAGGACATACTTTTACATGAAATGGAGCAATGTGTGGAGGTAATTTAAACCATGACCATTTACGATCTTCTTCTCCACGATAAGACACTAACATTAAGATATAGAATATACGGTCAAGACCAAAAGAAGGTTCTACAACATGAGGAACTACCGGTTTATTTTTATATTGAATGACAAGCTTTGTTTTACTATATTTTGAGTGTTTAGATAAATCATAGTCTTGTCTATAAGCATTCCCTACACATTCAATTATACCCATTGGTGTTTTTATCTCGAGATCAAAATTAGCTGCAGAATAATGGGCCGTTTCTTCTTCTAATAATTCACGGAACCAAAAGTTGTCTGTTGGTATTCCTAATTCCTCAATAAACATCGCTTCTTTAGCAATGTAATATGCCATAAATTGATTAGGAATATATCGCTTCTCAAATGCTTCTTTAATCGTTAAACTCATTGGTTCGGTTTCGCCTTTTTTCTGCATTTCACGAGTAAGTAAACGGATAATTTTGTCTTCGACCTCATAAAAATTAGGATGGTCATTTAATTGTTCGGGATGAGCAAATATTTCAAGCTCCATTTGGGTAAACTCACGCATACGCACTAAGAAATTTCTAGGTGCAATTTCATTTCTGAAAGAACGTCCAATTTGGGCTATGGCAAATGGAAGAGTTGCTCTCATTGCATGAGCAACTCTCCGAAAGTCAAGAAAAATGTTTTGAGCGGTTTCGGGTCTAAGATAGGCGGGATGTCCCTTTGTCGCTCCAATGTATGTACCAAACATTAAATTAAACTGTCTAGGTTCCCCTAAAGGCCCTCCACATTTGGGGCACTTAATATTCAATTCTTTTATTTTCGCTTCTAATTCTTCTAAGGACAAAGCATCTGCTCTCTCACCCGTAGTGTCTTCAACCAGATGGTCTGCACGGAACATCGATTTACATTTTTCACACTGGACAAGAGGATCATTAAATGTATCTAAATGTCCAGAGGCTTTAAAAACAGGTTCGGGGAGTAAGAGAGAGCCTTCAATTTCAAAGACATTGTCTTCAGACCAGACAAAAAAACTTCGCCATAGGGACATTATTTTTTGTCTAATCATTGTCCCAACAGGACCATATTCATAAATCCCAGCAACACCACCATATATCTCTGCGGTGGGAAATGCAATTGCTCTTTTCGTCAATACTTCGTTGATTTCTTCAACATTTGGTTCTTTGTTTTTTTCTGGCATCCTTGAACTTAACTTCTAAATTAATCATATAACTATTTCTAGTTAAACAATAATAAGATCCAAAACAAAGATTTTCAAACAGATAGTTTGTCTGCTAGATATACTGCAAAACCAGAAATGCTAATACTATCACCTAACCCAACTGTTTGCAATGGATTTTTGAATAATGGGACATAGAACATGGAAACATTATCTTTATAGTGAATAGAGTTAAATTTCCCTTTAATATTTTCAGGAGTTAATTCATTTATTGAATAATTATTAGTGCCACACACTAACAAAGCAATTAATGAGGACATTAATGCTTGTCTTAAGCGAGTAATATTGGAGGTATCATCTTTTATTGCATAATAGCCATAAGAATGACCATGTAAACGCGTTAGTGAATACTTGTTATTTATATTACGTAGAATCCTTGAAATATCAAAAGAAGAAGCGTTATTTGCAGTTTGTAACGGACTGCTTTCTAAAGACAATATTTGTATTCCCTCTTGTTCATTAAAACCTAAAGAATGAACTAATTGAATTAGTTCAGATAGACCCGAATAATATTTTTCGATGTGAGTCCATTCTAAGTGCAATAATAAGTCATCTCTGATTTTTTTAATTGCTGAAATTAATTGTTTTAGGGATGACTTAAACCAAGGAAGATGTATTCCTGCTAAGATAGCACTCTTAATTTCATTATTATTTTTAATGTAGGATAAAAAAGCTGTTGAAAGAACTTGTGTGTCCTTAAGTTCAGGCTCAAAAGCAATAATGAATCTGTTTTCTCGAGGTGCAGAAATGACATTCCCATTTACGTCAGTGATCTCGTCTCCTTTTTCATATTCCAATATTAAATGAGTATTAATATCTTGAACAGAAAAAGGATTTTCAGTTGTTATCCAGTTTATATCTGGCAAAACAACACCATACTGTTTCCAATCTTTTTTTTCACCCAATAAAAAACCATGAATCTCCCAGTTAGGGAATAATTTAGAAATATATTCTGCCATTAAACCTAGTTGCCCTCCAATCCGTGTTCGGCCTTTAGGGAACATTTTTTTTAAGAGATCAAAAGAAATGTTTTTCTCAATAACTATTTCTCTTGCGGCCCCTTGTTTAAACGACTTTGTAAAGTTCTGAATAATATTTTTAGGAAAAAGACCATTATTAATTCCCTCGTAAAAAACAGATAAAATATCAATATTCCCTATTTTAATAATATAATCAAGATTCATATTAAAGCCAATAAAAGTAGGTGGTAAGGTTCTTGTAGAATAGTTCTGGTAATTTTTCTTAGCACGTTCTAGAAATTCAAAAGTATTAAAAGAATAATAATTATTAGTTTGTTCCACACTAGTTGGGTAACAAATCGTTATCTATTAGATTTACGGATTTTTTAGGCCCTAATATTCCTAATGCGAAAGGTAACTCTTTTTTTAGAAGATTAAAAAGTTCAGAAATATCTTCAGTAACAAGCTGATTATTTAGAGAAATTAAAGCCTCATAATTTCCTTGAAGAGCAAAATCATAATACATTTCTAAGTCAAACATCGCCCTGAAACTTACAGATTCTGAACCGATTGACAAGCGTGCATTGTATTCCTTAACCCAGCTAGAAAGAGTTTCTTCATCCCAAGGTTTTGAAAGAACTTCCTTAATAGTAGTTAAAATTGTATTAAGGGAAGACGAAAATTTTTCTTTAGAGGCAGAAAAACCTATTCCCCAAACTGAAATATCCGGCTGTACATATAAAACACTTCCAAAGTCAGAAACTAAGCCTTTCCGAATAAGTGCTTTATATAGCGGTGAACGTTTGCTTTCGGTTAAGTAATAAGTAAATAATTTCATTGCCTTTCCAAGAACAGTATTACCCGGAGGCCCAATAGCTAATAATTCTCCATAAATTGTTTTTGACCTTCTATTAAAGTAATATATCCCTTTCTTCGGATTAATTGGTTCATCATTAGGAACTTTTGGAACTTTGCGCTCTTGGGAATGATTACTCCCAAAAATATCTTTTATTTTTTGTAATGTCTTTTCGTCTGGTTCTCCACCGGCCAGTAGTAATAGAGAGCCCTCTGCAGTATAATATTCTCTCATAAAGTTTTCTAATTGATCTTTTGTAATATTTGCAACCGTTTTTTCTTCGCCGCCTATAGGTCTTCCAATAGAATGATCTGGAAGAAATTTTTTGAGCAATTGTTTTGATAAAGATTGAACCGGTGAATCATCCCTCATCCTAAGCTCTTCTAATACCACTTGTTTCTCATTCTCAAAGTCTTCTTCAGTAAAAACTAAGGATTCGAGTAATTCCGCCCATAACTCCGCTGTTTTTTCTAAATTATCTGTTGGAACTTTAGAAAAATAGAATACGGTATTCCAAGAAGTAAAAGCATTACTGTAAGCACCGAGTTTGTTAAATTCTCGGTTAATCTCTTCAGCTGTTTTTTGTTGAGTCCCCTTAAACACTAAGTGTTCTAATAAATGACTAGCACCAGCAAGTTCAGGAGGATCGAATCTTGATCCTGCTGAAAAACCTACTCCTAAATATGTAAATTTCATTCCTTGTTCAGTGTCTTGAAATAGGATCCTTTTGTTTTTTAGCTCTTCTATGTTAAAAACCATGAGTGATCACCTAATGTTACTAATAGCATCTAGAACAATTGACTGCAACTCTTTTTGGTTAGTTTTGGGATGAGCAGTAATAGTAGTAGCTACGTTTTTTCTCTTGAAATAAGAGCGAAAAACTCTAATCACATCCTTAATAGTCGTCTTTTCAACAGTACGAACTATTTCTTCAGGAGTTATCGCTTTTCCAGACTTTCTAAGTCGGGAAGCTAAGAACAATGTAATTCCTTTAGTTGTCTCTGTAGAACTATATGTTTGAGTTTTAACAATCGCCTTATGTGCATCAATATCTATATCATCGAGCTTACCGTCAATAAAATCAATTATACCTTGAAAACTTTCTTTTATGACCTCTTTAGTATTATTTGGAGAAGTTATTGTCTCTATTTTCATTAATGAATGAGGGGCAAATGTATGAACTTGAGAATAAGTATAGTATGTCAAGCCCTTTTCTTCCCTTAAACGTTTGTATAATAATGAATCTGCTTCTCCATCAATTATTGAAGAACCTAAGATATATGCCACAACTGTTTTCAGATCTTTTTCCTTTGGCCCTAACATAGTTATAGAAACATATGTTTGCTTTGCTAATCTATGAGGAATAAACTTAAATGGCATTGGTCTAGGTGTTTCTGCTGGAAGAGGATCACGGAAGCTTGCTTTAACTGTTTGACCACCTAATTGCTCAACTATTTGACTTATATTGATATCAGAGACAATATCTTCTGGGCCAACAACAACTGGGATCCAGTAATAATTGCTCATTATTTTTTCATGTCTATCCCTTAAATCAGTATAGAAAATACTCTTAATGTCTCCAATTTTAGGGAGAGTTGGATTCTCTAAAGAAGTTCCTCTAAAGGCATTGTTAATTGTCTCAATTGAATGTTTATTATTTGGAGAATTTTCTCTTCTCTGGATATCTTCAATTAACAATTGTTGTTCCGTTTTTACTACCCTCTTACGAAAAGAAGGATTAAGCAACAAATCCCCAAAAACAGGTAACACTTTATCCATATTTTCTGGCGGAAATCTAACGCCAAACACAGTCATATCCCTACGAACGGCATATACTAATGAAGCACCATTACCATTGATTCCTTCAGCAACAGCTTCTTCATTATAATTTTTAGAACAACGACTCATTACATTACTTAAAAACAAAGTAGAGCCTGGTTTACTCTCGTTCCAGGCACCATTAGGAGATACAAACGCGATTGAAATTGATTTATAGTAAGGCTCCGAATACTTTGTGGACATGTCTATATTTACTTTCCACTCCATTATGACCAACCAATAATAAGGGACATAAAAGAAAAGATTATCTTTTCTTACTAGTCAAAAGAGCACCAGTTAGTCATATTAAATATAGATTTTTTTGAGTTAAAACAAAACAGACAAAATAAAAAGTATTTTTTTTAATTAAGAAACAGTAAAAAACGAATTCTAAACCAGAATTAACTGGTGTGTCAAATGTTTGGATTATTCAGAAGAGAAAAAGAAGAACTAATTTTTTGGGAGCCACCCAAAGGAGAAGAAATAAAAGGGGAATTATTTATTACTGAAATTCCTGCAGAAAAAAATGATCAAATACCATTGGTATTGTTTCATGCAACTCCTCTTGATCATAAATATCTAAAAAACACAATACTTGAATCTGGTATTAATCTGAACCGACCATTAATATTTGTTGATTTACCAGGGCATGGACAATCATGTGATATTCCTAAAGAATCAAATTTAAAAGACTTAGAAAACTTCGTTTTAAAACAATTAAAAGAAAAAGGAATATCAATTGATAGATACTTTGTTTATGGGCATGGCGTTTTTGGAGGGATGATTGCTCAAATGGTCTTTGCGAAGGATAATAATTGTATAGGTGGAATTTTTTCGAATACTAGTCCAGATCCAATTTATAGAAAGATAATGGCTTGGAATATCAGAGAAAAATTTTCTAAAACCCTAAAATATGCTTTTCAACAATATGAAGGGAAAACAGACGAAAAATCAATGAGAGTCAAATTTACCATGTCATTAGCAGCATATTTCCCCAAAATGAACCATGAAAAAGCAAAAGAACTGCTCGATAATTCATATAGAATAGGCATTGAGGGGTATAAAACGTTTGCAGTAAACATGCTACCATTCTTTGATACAAAAGACGCTCTGATTAAAAAGAAAGCACCTAGCCTTATTATCATAAGTAATAAAGATGTTTTACCAAGAGAGCGACAATTAGTCTTGTTAAATGCTTTAAATCAAGGAGAATTAGTGGAATTAAAAGAAAACGGACACTTTCCAATGATTGAGGATCCTGTAGGTTACTGGAAAATAGTAAAAAAATGGTTAGATAAACAAAAACCTTAAACAAAAAGTGGTTAACTAGACTTATTGGTTAGTTAGTTTCCTTCTGGGTAGGGAAAGGAATTAAAACAAGCGGATTATTTCTTATTATTTCAGTATCTACATTTTTTATTACTGCCTTGTAGTTCTCGTAGATAACCCGATAAAATGTTCTCAAGATTATCCCTACAATGAATAAAGTAAGTGGGCGGTTGCATGGCGAGTGCTTTTGATAAAGCAAGAACCCCTATCCTTTTATAAAATGAATAAGGAAATAATTCACTAAAAAATAATAGATAAAAATGATGCAAGAAACATTTTTATTTAAGGTATAAATGGTACTAAAAGTATCCGTTTCTCAAGATTCATTTATTAAGGTTTTTGCTTCACCTACAGATCCTCTTGCTTTAGGAGTAACTAAGAAAGGACGAATGCTATTATTTAGTTTGGTTGATGGTAGCATTATTGCAGAAAAGCAATTTCCTTATGATAAAGAAAAAAAAATTCGTTTTTCAAAAAGTGGAGACTACATAATTGTTGGTGACAACGAAACCGTAAAGATCTATAGGGCAGATTCTTTAGAATTCGTTAGGGAATATAATTTCGATATGAAAATTATTGATTGGACTGAAAATAGCCGAGGTAAACTATTAGGTATTCTTCTTGAAAATGGTGACGTCTATGTTTGGGACTATACGTTAGATATTTTATTAGAAAAATGGGATTTTGGAGGAGATGTTCTTAATTGTGGTTTATATTTTATTGATAATGATCATAAAATTGCAATTATTGGGGAAGAAGAAGCTATTGCGTTAGATCTTCTGACTAAAGAAGTTTCTATCTCTACATTTACTAAAGTTATTGATATTGACGAAAATTTTGATGCGAATGAATGGTATACTATGATAATTGAGGATGGTGACATTTTAGTATCTGCTAGAGAAGACTTAGATGAAGACCCAATTAAAATCTTTCAAAAAATGCCAGGGTATTATCGTGGTTTACCAGGTACACTCCCAAAACAAGTGGGAGAAAAATTAGAGCTCACGGGAAAAGAAGATCCGGATGTAGAGATTAAATCAGAAGATATAGGTATAGGAGCAAAGCAAAGAGGTAAAAAATCTGTTCTTGAAGAATTAGACGAAAATAGTCCTTTATCAAAAGATTCGCAATTAGTAAAGTCTGCAATGGCTCAAATTAAAAGAGCGAAAAGATTCGAAGAACGGAAACATGCAGAAATGATACTTTATCGATTAGCTTATACATATTCTGTAGAACGTGAAGATCTGGAATTAGCTTATGAGAAATTCTCTAATAAAGGAAACGTAAATTTGATTTTGGCTGCTAAGGGGCTTCATGATATAAGGCAACAAATAACTAAAAATGGAATCAAATGGGGTTCAATAACTTTAGCTTTACAATTATTATTAGTCTTTTTCTACATTTTTCCTCCATTATTTTTATGGTCTATAAATTTCACTGCAATAATAAGACTATTACTTTTTGGAGGAACATTTTATTCTACTACAATGTTTATGAAATATAGATTTAACACACTTGGAAGAATTAGTAGTCTTGAACCTTTCATGGTAAGCATATTATTAGGTTGGATCCTTATAATAATCACTTATTTATGGAATTTGATAATTACTGCATTTTTATGATGAAATTATTTTTATGTCAGAAATAAAAAATAGAAATTTGTTATTTTAAAAAATTAAAAGAAAAAAAATGCGTATTAATATTCTTCTTTTAAATTTTAGTCAGGAATTATTTTACTTTTCCATTCATTTATTCCCAGTATTACATCCTCTTTAGTTGCAGTACCCCGTTTTAGTCCATCAATAACTTTTCGGATACTGAAGAAGACAGTACTGGCGGATATTTCTTTTTGCATTAATGTATCTCTGAATTCCTCTAATGCTTGAATGATCGTGTCATCATCGGCTGTTTCAACTAGCTTGGTAAGATTATCAAATAATTCATCTAACGACAGGGCTTCCCAGTTTTGAGGTGCTATAACCTCTTCTTCTTCCTCTCCTTTAACTAACTTATATTTCTTTCCTGGTAGCTCCTTAATGACGTTTTTTCTGATTAAATATTCTAAGGCTGATTCAATATCACTGTTACCAATTATTCTGGCAATGTCATCAAATGAAAAAGATCTTTTTGGTTCAGCTAAAAATAGCGTCAATATTGCAAGTTCGCTGATTTCTGTATCATTCATAGCATCAACAAGTTTGTCTATTGCATCTTTTGCGATAGGGGCTTCAGGATATTCTGTAGATACTGCAATTGATATTATCGCTTCTAACATTTTTGGTTCTAGCTTGCGTCCTCCCTTTGGAGAGAATATTTCTCGTTTTGCTGAAAGTGTCGATTCTCTTTTTAATTGTTCTCCTGCTTTTGTTGCTCGTTCTAATTCCCTTATTTTGCTACGTAATGACTGGATTTCTTCTTTTTCAATGTTTATTGCTTCCCGATATGTTATAATTTCATTTTTTAGTCTTTCGATTTCTGTTTTTGCTTCTTTCAGTTGCTCTTCTTTCTTATGGAGTGCATCCATTAGTTCTCGTATCCGTTCTTGTAACGCAAGATTGTGCTGCTCTAATTGCCGATATTTTTCTCTCCAAACAATTGAGGAATCAGAGTCTTCTCCGAACACCATATCCTTTCTTAACAATCTCTTTTTTTCCGGTTAAATATTTTTTTCAATAATTAGAGAACTTAATGGGGAAATTTTACCTCGGATTAATAATTTTTCTAAATTTAGACTATGTATTAATACAAAATATTTTCACGTAAAATATTATTTCACGCTTTGTTCATCGATAAAAACAGATTTTTTCTTTTTCTTAAAAAATTTTAATCAGACAATATTTCTAGTAGGTTTATACGCCTAAAACCTTAAGATAATTAGACATAAAATAAAGATTGTGAAAGCACAAATTTTAGTTGATGAAGAAGTACTGGCTCGATATGACTGGAATGGAAATCTAATTTCTGCTGAGGGCCATGGAAAGGTTCATATTAAGAACCCCACTGAGAATACTACCCTCTGGGGGATCAGGTTTTTTGGTGAATTTCCTGAAAATATTAAAGGAATCGAACCAAATGAGATTCCTCACGTCTCACCCTTAACAACCCATTCAATGCCTTATAATTACACAGTCCACCCATTATTAAAAGTTACAGAAAAAATTGACACTAATTTTTCGCATGAAATAAGAGAAAATCCCAATTTCAAACGTCTTGCTCTCTCCTTAGGAGTATCTCATCCTGTACTCTTCCGTATAGAGATTTCTAACAACCATGACTTTGTAATAAAGAATGTAGTGCTCAAAAAACAAATGCCAGAAGCAACTGAGGATGTTGTTGCTTTAGAACCATATCAAGGAACTGTTACTATTAACGATGAAAAAACTGAAGTAGAGTGGAAAATTGAGAAGTTAGGATCTAATGATAAAATAATTCTTGACCTTCTTGCAAATCTTAAAACTGATAATACGACACCCGTAAAAACAGGGGATATCAATCTTTTTTCAGAAGCCGACGTCTCACTTTCAGGAATTGATCCCCATATAGAAAGCGAGTGTGATAATGCCGATCTACAGATCACTGTAACAGAGAGTGCTACTCCAAATAATTGGGAGATAGATACTGCTTTTATAAATAATAGTGAATATGAAGTGACTTTGGTAAAAGTAAGTGTTCAAGCAAATGGAGAAACAGTTATTGATGAAGCAGGAATAATGCAGGTAATTGAGCCTGGAATCCCTGAGCCCTTATGGAACAAAAAAATAGTTGTCGAATCTGTAGAATATCCGAACATTGACAAATCATTAAAATATTATGTCAACTACGAAGTTTCTCATCATATAAAATTCCACATACAAATGGATGAAACAGAACTACCGGTACTAGCAATCAAAGCTATTAAGACTTTTGAACCACCTGAAGTTAACACATATACTCGAGTTGACTTATTATCAAAGACAGTAATAGAAAACATAGGTACAGCAATAATGGGAAATATGGACATTTCTGCTATGTTACCACAATATTTTGAGATAAAGGATGTTGCTTTGCAGACCCCAGACAAAAAGATTATTGTAGACTATAAAATAGTTGCATTAGATGAAGGAGAAACCGAAAATTACAAAATTCATCGTAAGTTAGATGCTAAAATAGGGAATCTTAATGTTTCACCAGGCCAATCAGTTACTTTTATTGTTAATGGGATTATGCAGAAACCAGTACCTAATGCAGACTATAATGCTGATGAAGAAATAAAAGGATACACAGAACCTCCATCGTTACCTCATATAATAAAAGCCACTGATGAAGAAGGGAATCCTCCAAAAATAGTTGTTAAATACAAACGACGTTCTTATAAATTAAGCAGTGTTTACAAAGCATTGTCTGACGGAAAATGGCTAATTGAAATAACTTTGCTAAACAATGGAGAAGTTCCAATAGAAAATATAATTGTAAGTCAACCAATTAAACCTGCTACTTATTCATCTCATGAGCCTGCTGCAATTACTGCAGAAACCAAAGGAGATACAGTAGAGTTTAAGATACTAAGAATTAACGTTGGACAAGAAGTAAAAATTAACCTTTATGTTGAGACAACAAGTCCATTAAGACAACAATCTCCTTCAATTAAAATTTTAGATTAAAATTTAGAAGTTTCCTCTTCATTTTACATAATTTTATTTTTTATTCTTTTTAAGATAAGTATTTGTTTTTTATTTCTGCATTTTATTATGATATTTTTTTTCACATATCTTTTTAATACTGGAAACAACAAGTACTCTACAAGGTGCAGATCAATGGCAGACTCAGAGGTAGAAACTTTAATCGCCCAGCTTACTGATATTGACCACGAAGTTAGAAGGTTCGCTGCAAAAAAATTAAAAGAACTTAAAGATGCAAATGCAGCGTTCGCTTTATCTATTGCTTTAGCAGACAAAGACATATTTGTTAGGAATTATGCTACAGACGCTCTTATTCTAATAGGCGAACAGTCCCTAAAGTACGTTTCCGAACAATTAAAGCACGAAGACCCCGAAGTCCGTAACCGTGCGCTATCTATTTTCAAACACATTAAATCTCCAAAATTTACAGAACGTGTTGTTCCATTATTGGGAGATGAAGACGAAGAAAATAGAATCATCGCAAGACAAGTACTTCAAACAGCTCTTAGCCCAGAAGCAGAAAAACTACTGTTTGAAGCTGTTAAGGATCAAAATAAAGAAAAATCAATGAGGGAATTGGCATTACAAGTTCTTTTGACGAACCCCCGTCCATCACTTGAAAAAGAGATAATTGAAGTTCTTGAAAAAAGAGATACTGATGATTTTGGTGTAAGTTCTGCAGCTAAATTGTTAATTCACTCGTTCCCTGAAGGGCATGAAATTTTCAAGGAAAAGCTAAATGATGAAAATCCACATGTACGGATTGGTGCTATTATAACTACTGCTTCCGAAAATGACAATCGTGCTCTTAGGAAAATTGCAGAAAAACTAAGGGATCCGAATCAAGAGGTAAGAACCACTGCGGCTAATGTTTTAGGTGAAAAAGGAAATGCTATTGTACTCTCTTACTTAGAAGAAGCCATGCAAGATCCTAATTTAGGCATCTGGAAAGCTTGTAGAGATGCTATTAACAAAATAAAAGAGAGAATTGAGCAATAAACAAAGCTCTAAGAAATTGGTAACTTATCCCTAAATTCATCCCTAACATGCTCTGCAGTAACATTAGCATATATCTGAGTGGTGTCTAATGATGCGTGGCCTAAAAGTTGTTGCAATACTCTTAGATTTAGATGTTGCATAGTCAAGTGACTTGCCATTGAATGCCTCAACATATGTGGTGTTGCATGTCTTATTCCTAATTCATCCGATAATTTAGAGACAATATGTTGGACGGTTCTTTTAGATATCCTTTTACCTCTGTTGCTCAAAAATACAGCTTTTAAGTCATCGGGAGTCATTGTATCTTTTTTTTCTTCTACTAACTTTTGTCTATATCCATTGATATATTCCTCTAATGCATTAGCTGCTCTGTCCGAAAGTAAGACAATTCTGTCTTTCCCACCTTTTCCACCTCGAATTGTGATCTGTTTCCTTTGAAGATCAATATCTTCTAAATTCATATGACATAATTCACTAACACGGCATCCTGTAGAATATAGAACTTCTAATATAACCTGATGAGTCGGATTTTTTTTCTCGCTGTCTAATAATTTTTTTACTTCTTCAACGCTTAAAAATTTGGGTAATGATGCTGGCCTTTTTGGATATTTTAAGTCTTCTGCAGGATTCTCGTCAATATATCCCTCAACTTTTAGAAATTTAAAGAATGCTTTTACACTACACACCCTTCGATGTATGCTACTTATTTTGTTTCCTCGTTTAGTTCCTAACCATCTAAGAAATGCTCTTAAGTCTGGCAGGCGGACTTTTGTCCAGTCTATTTCTCCTCTTTCGTCTTTTGGTATGTTCCTTTCTTCTAAAAAAATACTTAGTGTTTTTAGGTCATGAGCATATCCCTTTAATGTATTTATGGAACAGCCTCTTTCATATTCTAAGTGCGCCAAAAAATCTTCAATAACAGTCATACCTACTAAATGCAAAAATCAAACAAGTATTTAAATACTCGTAGTATTCAAGCACTACGGAACAACAATTTTTGCCAAAATAAAAATAACTTATCTAAACACATTGATTTTTTATGGGAAAATAAACTATAAAATTACGTTTTCATATTTTTCATTCAACAAATGAATTTTGGTATTAATGTTTTTATAAAATATGCTTTCGAAATACAAAACATGGAACCCAAATTTCTAATCCAATCGTGGGAAGAAGCATATGATTCTTGTCTTTTCTTGTATGAACAAATAGATCGCTCAGGTTTTTATCCTGATGTTATCGTTGGAATTGCGCGAGGGGGATGGATACCTGCAAGACTATTATCAGACTTTTTTACTAATTCATTTACTGCTAATATGAAGATCGAATTTTATGATAAAATTGGAGAAAAAAAACAGCGACCCGAGATAACTCAGCAAATAGGAATTAATATTAAAGGAAAAAAGGTGTTGCTCGTAGATGATGTTGCTGATACCGGTGAAAGTCTTAAAGTCGCAATAGAACATGTTAATGAATTGGGTGCTTCCGACGTAAAAACCGCTACCATTTTTTATAAGCCTCATTCAGTTGTAAAACCGGATTACTTCGTTAGAGTTACAAATGCGTGGGTTGTGTATGCATGGGAACGATTTGAGTTTATTAAAGAATTTGCTGAAAAGTTCAAGAAAGAAGAGAAAAGCCTTTTAGAACTGAAGGATTATTTAAAACAAGTAGGTATTCCACCAGGAGTAGTTGAAGCTTATTTTGCAACCCGAGATTATTAAAATAATGTGAGAATTTCCTTATTCATTTTATAAAAGGATAGGGGTTCTTGCTTTATCAAAAGCACTCGCCATGCAACCGCCCACTTACTTTATTCATTGTAGGGATAATCT
>JAMOVR010000001.1 GCA_027061945.1 Candidatus Heimdallarchaeota archaeon | reverse complement strand
ATGAGGGCAAACAGGAAAAGGCAATAGATGTTTATTCTAATGATCCCAAAAGACCCAAAATTAAATTAACAATTAAAGGGGTTATTAAAAAAGATATTGCAATAGTGCCTTCAGGAATCAACTTTGGCAAAGTTGACCATGATCAGCCAGTTACAAGGCAAATTCGGGTCTTCGAGCTTTCAAAACATCCGCTTCAGGTTAAAAAGATAGATTATAATAGAGATATTTTTACCATAAGAACTGCTAGATTTAATGGTGAAAATAGTAAGGGAATAGAGATCCTGATAACCCTTAAGCCTAAAAGTTTCGTGGGACAGTTAAATGAGGTAATCACTATACATACTAATTTAAAAAAGAGGCCCCGAATAGATGTACCTATATGGGCGAAAGTAATATAACAATAAAAAACAACACTTTTCGGAAAAAATATAATCAATAAAAAATGAAATCTCCATATTGGTTTCTTATTATATTAAATATATTTTTTATATCTTTTGCTATTAGTTGCTCTATTAAAAATGAAAATCAAGTAGTTGTTTATACCTCTGTAGATCAGGTATTTTCAGAACCTATCTTAAAAAGATTTGAAAAAGAAACGGGTATAAAAGTCCAGGCTGTTTATGATGTGGAAGCCAGTAAGACCACCGGACTCTTCAACAGGTTATTAGCAGAGGCCAAGCTTCCCAAGTGTGATATCTTCTGGAATTCCGAGGTAGTCAGGACCATAGTTCTTAAATACAAAGGTATCATTTATCCTTATAAATCTCCCTCAGCACGAGATATACCAAATCGATTTAAAGATCCCGAAGGATATTGGACTGGTTTTGCGACAAGGGCTAGAATCTTGATTTACAATTCGAAGCTTTTAAAAGGGAAAAAAAAGCCAGAGTCTATATTTGAACTAACACGGCCTACATGGAGGGATAAAGTTGCTATGGCGTTTCCACTTTTTGGCACGACTGCCACTCATGTTGCTGCGCTATGGAGTTACCTTGGTGAAGAAAAGGCTAAACAATATCTCATATCGTTAAAGAAAAATGGTATCCTTATTGTAAATGGTAATTCTGTAGCCCGTGATTTGGTTGTAAAAGGTAGAGTTCCCATAGCATTTACTGACACGGACGATGCTAATTCCGCCATTCAAAAAGGCAAAGAAGTTGGTATAATTTTCCCGGACCAAAAGGGTATGGGTACTTTGTTTATACCCAATACAGTGGCAATGATTAAAGGTTGCCCACATCCTGGGGAGGCTCGCAAACTTATTGATTATCTTCTTAGTCATGAAGTCGAAAGGAATCTGGCCTTTTCTGAGTCAGCACAGATACCTGTTCGATCTGATGTGGAAAGGCCCAATAACGTCTCATCTTGGTCATCCCTGAAAGCTATGGAAGTCGATTATGAAACCATTGCAAAAAATATGGAAGCAGCTACCATTTTTTGTCGAGAGTTATTCGTCCGCTGAGTTATTTATGACTTCAGCAAATGTTATATGAATATGCGATGGATTAGTCTTATTGTAATTGCTCTATTTTTTTTAATTGTTTTAATCCCAATCACATATATTCTATTAAACCCTTTTTGCTATCAAGGTCATTTTTCATTTTACCCTCTTAAAGAACTGATACTAAGTAGCCGCCAGATAAATCTTCTTAAGACAAGCATTTTCTTTGCAGTCAGTGCAACGAGTCTAGCTCTGTTTTTGGGTGTTTCTTACGCTGTTTTGCTAGAGCGTGTATTACTTCCAGCCAGATCTTTCATGGCAGCAGCTTATATTATTCCAATTCTTATTCCTTCTTATATTCAGGCAATAGTATGGGATTCATTTTTTAATGCTACTAGAAATCTTTTTTATATTTCTCCTTTTTGGGCAGCAACTCTTTGCCTAGCCCTTTCTTATTTCCCATATATAACACTTATTGTAGTCGGTGGTCTTCAGGGAATTGACCAAGCGAGTGAAGAAGCCGGACTCTTACAGAGAGGTAAGTTTCCTACCTTGATAGGGATTACTTTACCATTGGTGAGACCTCATATTATTACTGGAGCACTTTTTGTGTTTGTGTTTTCTATAATTGATTTTGGGGTCCCTGATATTTTTCGTCTGCGTGTTTATCCTGTAGAAATCTTTGTACAATTTAGCGGACTTTATAATGAAAAGGCTGCTATAGTCCTTTCTTATCCCCTTTTAATAATCATGGCTTTTCTTATATTACTTCAAATGAAATTTATGTTAGGAAAAAATTACATAGGATTTTCACACGTCGAACGCCGAATTTTTTTTTGGACTTCAGGGCAAGCTAAATTTATTGGTACAATATTTATTTGTTTTATTTTGGGCATGTCCACAATGGTCCCTCTGGTAATTTTAATGGGGAAAGCCGGATCAATATCAATTTTTGTAAATATACTGAAAAATTCTTGGTATAGTCTTTGTTACAGTATATTACTTGCCTTTTTTGCTACTCTTATAATGACAATATTAGCCTTTTGGATTGCTTATTCTTTAGAAAGGATGTCTCAGGGAAAACGGAAGTTTTTGGGAGAATATTTAACCCAGCTTCCTTTTGTAATGCCTCCAATTCTTTTGGGAATTGCGCTTATAAGAATTTGGAACCAACCGTTTTCAGCTTGGTTTTATCAAACACCTTTAATGATAATAATGGGATATGTTGCCCATTACATCCCTTTTCCCATTCGTGCATTGAGTTCGGCTTTCAAACAAATTGATCCACATTTGGAAGATGCCGCCTATCTAACCACACAAAATAGAATCAGAATTATAGTAAGAATAATCCTGCCTCTTATAAAAAAAGGAATCTTGGCAGCTTTTTTTATAGGGTTTGTTTTATCACTTAGTGATCTCGGGGTGACACTTTTAATTATTCCTCCTGGACCTTCTACCATTCCTATTGAGAGCTATAATTTTATGCACTATGGAGCTGAAAATAAGGTAGCTGCTCTTTGCCTGATTCTTGTCATAATTCAAATTATATTCGCAGTATCAATATGGAGTATATATAACGTAATATGTCCAGCTAATGAAAGACAATAGATGATATCTGTAACTGGAATTTCAAAAAGTTATGCTACTGGTGATGCGATAAAAAATGTTAACCTCACCGTGGATAAAGGGAAAATATTGGCAGTTCTTGGTCCTTCCGGTGGTGGCAAAACAACTTTATTAAGACTTATTGCTGGTCTTGAAAGGCCAGATTCTGGTATTATCGAGCTAAACGGTCAAAAGGCCAGCGATTCAGAAAAAATTATCATTCCACCATCAAATAGAAAATTAAGCATGATATTTCAAGACCTAGCTCTTTGGCCCCACATGTCTGTATTTGAACATGTGAAGTTCATACTGAATGGGGTGGAACTTCCTAAATCTCAAATTTTAGATCATGCTACCAAAATCCTCTGTAAAGTGCATTTACATAATAAGTTGTATCACTATCCCCATCAACTATCTGGGGGAGAAAAACAAAGGCTTGCAATAGCAAGAGCCATTTGTTCAAGGCCATTTTACCTCTTAATGGACGAACCTTTTAGCAGTTTGGATGTAGTTTTGAAGCAGGAGATGATGGATTTAATCTTAAAACTTAAAAAAGATTATCACATGACTGTAATATATGTAACTCATGAGCTGCAGGAAGCCGCTTATTTGGCAGATCGAGTTGTTATCCTAAATAACGGAAGGATTGTATGGTCTGGCTACCCAAATGAGATAAATAAATGGACTATTACAGATATTGGAAAATTTTTCCGGAGACATAAATGATGAAAACTTTTATAAACAAAAAAGTCTGTAAAATATTGTTATTCTTGCTTGGACTGCTCTCGGTATTTTTGGCAATTAATCACAAAGTCTCTGCAGCACAAAAAATTGTATTTTCAACTTGGGATACTTTTGAAGTGGATAAATGTGCTTCTATATGGCTTATCAAAAGATTTATTGCGCCAGAAGCTCAAATCAAATTCTACCCTCATGGGACAACTATAACAGCAGGAATTCCATTTGATACTCCTAATGCCAAATTTAGACGTTACGCAACAAAATCAACATATGAAATATTAATGGAACACTACAAACTGAAAAATCCTCGTTTGTACTATATAGGATTTTTAGTACATGACATCGAAATAAATACTTGGGGTAAAAAAAACTATAAAAAAAGCACGGAACTTTCGGAGGCTATACAAAAAATTATATTAGAAAATAAAGGGAATAATGAAAAAATAATGAAAAAAAGCTTAAAATATTTTGATAAACTATTCGATACTTCTGCAAAATTTGCAGACTAAATCAGTTCTGAAGTGGTATCCAATAATATAGCTGCCGGATTAAATTTTAATGCGTTTCTAATCTTTTGGATCAATTTACTACAAAACCGATCAAGTCTATTTAAAGAAAAATCTTTATATATCCAACTCCTGCTCTTCCAAAGCGTGGGTTTGTATA